>CALHIO010000320.1 GCA_938030915.1 uncultured Gemmatimonadota bacterium | reverse complement strand
TCGCTGAGCTATCTTCTGCAGGATGCGGACGGCCAGGTCGCGCCTGCACACTCCGTGTCCGCGGGACTCGATTATCCGGGTGTCGGGCCGGAACATTCGCACCTGAAGGACTCGGGTCGAGCCCGGTACACCTTCGTGACGGACGAACAGGCGTTGACGGCATTCCACACACTTTCGGAGCTCGAGGGTATCATCCCGGCTCTGGAGACTGCCCACGCCATCGCGCACGTTCTCACTGAGGGATCCGGGGTCGAAGGTCCGATCCTGGTCTGCCTCTCGGGCCGGGGCGACAAAGACGTGAGTCATGTCGCCAGGGTCGAGGGCGGAGGAAGCCTGATCTGAGGGCGACGTGTTGACCGACTCCGAGGGCACCACGAACGAAGGTGGCGATATCCTCGACTGGGATGAGGAATCCCTTCCCGTCGAAGGTGTGCGCTCGCTGTTCGTGACCCTGGGTAAGGCGTTTCGCGCGTACCAGCTGTACGACGAGAACAACCCGGTCCGGAAGCGCTTCGTCGACACGCTTCGAGGGGAATTCGAGTCCCTCTGGGGTGAGCTCGACGCCCTCGCAGTCTCTCTGGACGAAGACCACATCTACCTGGGCGGGTCGGAGGTCTACACGTCGGAGACCCGGAACGACTCGCTCGCGTTTCTCTTCTTCAAGGATGGCGTCAGAGAGTTGACGTTCCTCCCCGGAATCGAGACCCATGAGCTCGAGCAGTTGCTCGGGGTGCTCCAGAAGGCCCGTAAGCTGGTCCCGGAGGGTGACGACCTGCTGACCGTGCTCTGGGAGGAAGCGCTCCAGTACCTCAAGTATCGATACATCGACTTGCTCGCCGAGGGCGTTTCGCTCCCGGAACCGGGTGCGGGGAACACCGGACCGGAGTTGCAGGCGGTGCTCGCGGCCGAAGACGAAGAGATGGCGGCCCAGGAGGAAGACGGGGCCGCGGCTGAGGATGGTGCGGACGACTCGCCTCAAACGGTCAGTCAGGACGATTTCAACCCGACCCTCTATGCGCTCGACCCGCGCGAAATGGAGGCACTTCGGGGGGAACTGAAGAAGGAGCTCAATCGGGATACACGGGCGGACGTACTGAAGGCGCTCTTCGACCGTCTCGAGGAGCCGGGGAACCGGGAGCGACAGTCCGAGGTGCTCGGGATTCTCGAGACGCTCCTCCCTAACTTCCTGAGTCGCGGAGAGCTGGTTGCCGCGACGAACGTGCTTCGAGAGCTGCGTCGTCTCGAGAAGATCCAGGGCGTGTTCGACGAACAGCGTATCTCGGAGAGCCGCAGGGTTGTCGATGGCATCAGCGCTCCGGAGTCCATCCACGAGCTGATCCAGGCCCTGTATCTGGGGACGATTCGCGCTTCGTCCGCGCAGCTGTCGTCCTTCCTGGCATTTCTTCGCGGAGGTGCGCTCGAGCCGCTCCTGCGCGAGTCTGAGACCGTCGAACACAAGCAGCTTCAGGTCGTTCTGCGCCAGGCGGTGCAGGGGATCGCGAGTCAGAATCGCGGTGCGCTGGTTGAGCTTCTGGATGAAGAGGATCCACTCGTGGTTGCGGCCGCGGCTCGTCTCGTCGGTCAGATGCAGGTCGCGGAGGGCGCGGTGAAGCTCTCTGCGCTACTGCGGCACGCGGAGCCGCCTGTGCGCCTGGCCGCTATCGAGGCCGCGGTCGCGATCAAGGCCTCGATGGTCGCAAGCTCCCTCGAGGCGATCCTCGGCGACGACGAGCGGGAGGTGCGGATCGCCGCGGCGCGGGCGCTCGGGGAACTCCGATACACGCCGGGTGCCGAATCTCTGGCCACGGTCATCCGCAGCAAGCAGATCCGGCGGGCCGATATCGCCGAGAAGGTGGCCATGTTCGAGGCGTTCGGGTTGACCGCGGGAGAAGCCGGCGTAGCGGTGTTGGACGAACTCCTCAACAAGAAAGGGCTTTTCGGGAAGCGGGAGTCATCGGAGATACGGGCCGCCGCCGCCCTCGGCCTGGGGCGGATCGATGCACCGGGCGCACGTTCCGCGTTGGAGATGGCTACTCAGGACGATGATCCGGTCGTGCGCAGCAACGTGAATCGCGCGCTTCGGGAGGAGGACTGACGTGGCCGAGCTGAATTATCAGGATCTCGGGCGGAAGCTTCTTACCGCGATCTTCGGGGCCCTGAGTGCCCTCAAGCTGTACCCCATCGAGAACGAGACCGTGCAGCAGGCGCTCACCGAGCTACACGCGCTCGTCGAGGGGATCGTAACCGTGGACGGGTCGGCGGAAGTGAGGGTCGTCGGGGACTTCTTCTTCCTGAACGAAACCCGTCTACGCCTGGATCTAACGAATTTCGCGTCGTTCGGGTCGTTCGCCCGCGCGCTGAATGACCACGGGATCGGCGCCGTTGAGATCATGGGTGGCGTCACTCGGGAGGAGTGGGCTCCGTTTCTCTCCATGTTGCTTCGACCCCCGGATGCCGAGGACCCATTCGGCAGCTTCGAGGAGCGGTTCGCTCAGGCGCCTGTGACCCACATCTCCCTGCGCCCGGCCTCGGAGGGTGAGAAACCGCAGGAAGACGAGGAGGCCCTCACCGCGGCCAAGCGCACGTATGCGCAGTCCGTGAAGGTCGCTCAGGAAGTCCTGGGCGACATACGGATCGGCAAGGCCGTCAACGTCCGGAAGGTGAAGCGCGCGGTGCAGGGCATTGTCGATCAGGTGCTGTCCAACGAGGCGTCGATGGTCACGATGACGACGCTTCGCGACTTTGATGAGTACACGTTCACCCACTCGGTGAACGTTTCGATCTTCAGTGTGATCATCGGCCAGCGTCTGGGCCTCGACCGCCTGCAGCTTTACGAGCTGGGGCTCGGTGCCCTCTTCCACGATATCGGAAAGCAGCGACTGCCCCTGGAGGTCATCAACAAGGAAGGAGGCCTCACCGACGAGGAGTGGGACCTGCTCAAGGAACACCCCACGGAGGGCATGCTCCTGCTCTTCCAGATGCACGGGTTTGCCGACGTACCGTATCGGCAGATGCTCATGGCGTACGAGCATCATATGAAGATCGATCTGACGGGTTATCCGCAGAGCCGCAGAACGCGTGAGCCTACGCTCTTCTCGCGGATCGTGGCGGTTGCCGATGCCTTCGACGCCGGAACGTCGGTCCGCAGTTACCAATACGAGCCCTGGCCGCCCGACGCGGTACTGAAGGAAATGCGGGACAATCCGAAGCGGGGCTTCGACCCCCAGATTGTGAGGGTGCTCATTACGGCAACCGGGGTGTATCCGGTCGGAACGCTCGTCATCCTGGACTCCCACGAGCTTGCCGTGGTCTCGAAGGTGAACCCGAGTCCGGACTTCCTGCACCTGCCCACGGTGCGCATCATCTCCGACTCCCTCGGCCTTCCTCTCTCCGAGCACAAGACGGTCGATCTGGCCGAGCCGAATCCCGCGACCGGCCGTCCGCGGCACCAGATCATCAAGACGACCGACCCGCACAAGTACGGGATCCGCGTCAGCGATTACCTGCTTTCATGATCGCCTCCGCCTTCGCTGCCCGACGGGAAGACGGTCGGGCCGCCCTGATTCCGTATGTCACCGCCGGTCATCCTGCGGCCGATTCCACTGTACCCGTCTTGCATGCGCTCGCGGATGTCGGCGCCGACATCATCGAGCTCGGGGTGCCGTTCTCGGACCCCCTCGCCGATGGCCCAACGATCCAGGCGTCGTCCTTTCGCTCGCTGCAGAACGGCACCACCGTCGAGCGCGTACTGGCCGATCTGAGGCGCTTTCGGGCCGAGCGGGACACGCCGGTCGTGATCTTCACGTACCTCAACCCGGTGCTCCGGTACGGTGTGGAGGCGTTCCTCGCGGATGCGTCCGAGGCCGGGGCGAACGGGCTTCTCCTGACCGACGTGCCGCTCGGAGCGGATCCCGAGTTGGAGCTGGCGGTGGCCGGCAGTCCGCTGGATTTCATCAGGCTGGTGGCGCCGACCACGGAAGAAGACCGGATTCCGGACATTGCGCAGGGTGGTTCGGGCTTCCTGTACTACATCTCGCGTACGGGGGTCACGGGTGCTCGTTCCGAGTTGCGTCAGGATCTCGCGGGTGAGGTGGAGAGGCTGCGCGGGCTGGTGGGACTTCCCGTTGCTGTCGGCTTCGGTATCTCGACCGCTGATCAGGCTCGCGAGGTTGGTGCGATCGCCGATGGCGTCGTTGTGGGGAGCGCCCTCGTCCGCATCATGGATGAGGGGGGGATCGAGGCCGGCGCGCGGTTCGTTGCGGACCTTCGAGCGGCTCTGGACTGACCTACCGGGGCGGCCGTTCGGCGCCCTCACCATCCCCTGAGCCGAGACGCTCGGCGAGGTCCGGATCGGGGGAGACGAAGAGCGTCTGGACTCGGTCTGGCGCGACGGCGCCGGGGGCGGACCCACGCGGCTTGCGGACGTATTTCCGAAGGGTCCAGTCGACGGGCACTGTGCCGGACGTACGAGCCTTCGAGTGCAGTGCCGCCAGGCAGGCCGCCTCCTCGAGGTCGCGGGCGGGCGGGGCACCTGCACCGCTCCAGCGAAGGATCACGTGCGCTCCGGCGGTGTGACGCGCATGCATCCACACGTCGTTCGGGGACGAGTGGCGAAAGGTCAGGTCGTCGTTGTGACGACTGCCGCGCCCGACACGGATTTCCAGACCGCCGCTGCTCGTGAAGCGCCGATACGGAGCGGTCGGACCCTGAGGACCCCGCCGCTGCCGTGAGGGCGCGGGCGGGACGATCCGTTGAACATCGTCCGCATCGGCCGCACCCGCCCGCGCCGATGCGAGGAGGCGTCGCAAGGTGTCGGCCTCCTGGTCGGCTGCCTTGATCAGTCCGGGAAGTCGCTGCGCTGCCCGTTCCGACCGGGCGGCGCGGTCGTAGTAGCGAGATGCGTTCTCATGCGGTTGGAGCCCCGGGTCCAGCTCGAGCTGCACGTCGTTTCCTTCGAAGTCCGTCACGGTCACCCGCGAGGCTCCCCCACGGATTTCGCCGTAGCGAGCGAGGACGAGGTCGCCGAGCCCTCGAAGGCGCTCCGGATTCTCACGATCATCGAGTTGTGCGGTGAGCCGAACGACCCGTCTCTCCGCTGTCGCGATCGCATCCTCGAGACGCTCGAGGAGTTCGGGTCCGATCGCGAGTGCCCCGGGGGACGCGTCATCGGACGAATCCGAGCAGGCAGAGATCGCCTCGAGGAGGCTTCCG
Source organism: uncultured Gemmatimonadota bacterium (assembly GCA_938030915.1). GTDB lineage: Bacteria > Gemmatimonadota > Gemmatimonadetes > Longimicrobiales > Gaopeijiaceae > UBA2589. The sequence continues at coordinate 2,568 of CALHIO010000320.1, read as the reverse complement.
GTCGGTCGCGACGCGATACCCGGGAGCGGGGCAGGGTAGGGTTGGAGGCCCCGCGCAGTCTCCAGGAGGACCGGCGTGATCGGGTTCTCGGCCGACGCGAGGAGTCGCCACGTGAGGAGGCCTTCGCCCAACGGGTCGTCCGGTGCGTCCGACAGACAGGCGTCGGCATTCAGTGGTGACGCCCATGCCGCAGTCGAGAGCAACTCGCGGCGCCGGTCGGGAGGGGGAATGGGGAGGAAGTGCGCCCGCCATTCGTCGTCCGAGACTTGCCCGTCCGCCCATCGTCTGCCGGTCGAATCCGGTGGGCTCCATGGGGCGCCCACTCTCACCGTACGCGCGCCTTCCCGTGTGCGAAGCACGTGACGAATCGTGCGGTCCGGACCTTCCGTCACGATCGCGTGCATCTGGTTGCCCAGGAGCTCGATCACCAGGGTCCATGGGCCACGTCCGGGTCGGCTGCTCTGCAGCTCCATCGTCAGGATCCGTTCGTCCGGGATCGCCCGGACGCTGCGCACCCGAGCCCGAATACGAAGGTCTTCGGGCTGAGGCGAGACGGCGTCGCGCAGCCACACGCCGCTTCGCTCGGGATGGAGCTGCCAGACCATGGTCCGGTCATGGAAGAAGAGCACGGCTTCGCGGGTCCGGGCATCGAGCCGGATCGCTCGGAGACGGGCTCCGTGGAGCTCGCGGTCGAGCTCTCGGGCCAGGTCGCGTACGAGCACGGAGTCCCATCGGATCGCCATGCTCCAAGCTAACCCGCCAGCACTGCAGAAGAAGCTGGAGTCCGCGGGGGCGAGGGCATATCGTTCGTTCTGACTTCATATGTTTACAATCCCGGCTCGTCCCGGTCTGCCCCTCCATTCATCGTGCACGCTCTGCTCGAAGCACTCCTCGATGGACGCCCGCCCGCGTGGATGGTGGCCGGTCAGGATCGCGTGGCACACATGGACCGCGTCGCCATCCTCATGGATGGCTGGGCAGCGGCCCTGTCTCTTTCGGGCGACGAACGAAGGCGATGGAGAGCCGCCGGCCTCGCGCATGATCTGCTCCGAGACGAGGATCCCGACGACCTTCGCTCGCACCTTCCTCCGAGCCTGGCGGGGCTTCCCGGTCCGATTCTCCACGGCCCGGCAGTCGCCGAGCGTCTTCGCGTCGAAGGCGTCGAAGACGGCGAACTCCTGACCGCCGTCGCCCACCATACCGTGGGTGATGCACGCTTCGGGCGCCTCGGATGTGCCCTCTACGCGGCGGATTTCCTGGAGCCAGGTCGCGCATTCATGCCCGACTGGCGGGCCGAGCGGCGGGCTCGAATGCCCGCCGACTTCAATGCCGTCGTCCGAGAGATCGCGGGTGCGCGCATCCGACATCTCATCGAGCGGAACTCGACGATCCTTCCGCGAACGCTCGAGTTCTGGAACTCGATCACGTCGGGGGCAGCGTGAGCCCACGCAAGGCGAGGGGAGGGAAGAGGAAGGCCCCGAGGTCGGGGCACAAACGGCGGTCGCGTCGGCGCAGCAGACGTGCGTCAGTGAAGGGCACGCTCGGGCTCTTCGTCGGGGTCACCGCCCTGGGTGCGATCGGCGTCGGCGTCGTGCAGGAGGAGGCGGCCCCGACGGGTGAGACGGTTCAGGACGTCGTATGGAACGGAGCGAGAGTCCGAATCGACATCCAGAATGGCGGTGGAGTATCCGGGATGGCCCGTTCCGCGATGGAGATCCTTCGACCCGCAGGCTTCGACGTCGTGAGTTTCGGGAACGCCCCTTCGTTCGATCCGGATCGCCCGTCCGCCGTGATCGATCGGGTCGGTCGCACGGACCAGGCGCAGGCCGTTGCCAAGGCTCTGGGAATCGATAACGTCTTCAGCGAGCCGAACCCGAACCTCTACGTAGACGTGACCGTAGTGTTGGGACGCGCATGGGCCCCGAAGGTCCGTGACCGTGAGACCTCGACACCCGGATCCCTGTCGTGGTGGGATCCGCGCAGTTGGTTCGGCAGCTGACCGAGGACCGGATCGCGCGCTCGGCGCGCTCACAGCGGGACGATATGGCGAAGAAGAACAAGGGGCGTGGTCGCTCGGGCGCCGAGACGACGGAGCAGGGCGACAGCCAGGACGACCGTCGGGCTCGACGTCGCGCTGAGCGTGGTGCGTCACGTCCGTCAAACGGGGAGGGTGAGAACCCCGTTGCGGAGTGGACCAAGTCCATCCTCATCGCGGTCGTGCTGTTCCTCGTGCTGCGGACCTTCCTCGTCCAAACCTTCGTGATCACGTCGGGCTCGATGGAGGAGACACTCCTCGTCGGAGACATGCTCGTGGTCAACCGTGCGGCGATCGGATCCCGTGTTCCGGGCACGCCGCTGAGGATTCCGGGCTACTCATCCGTGGATCATGGCGACGTGCTCGTGTTCGACCCGCCACATGAGGAGACGCTGAAGCTCATCAAGCGTCTCGTCGGGATGCCCGGTGACCGACTCGAGATGCGGAACCGCGTGCTCTATCGAAATGGGGAGACCGTGGATGAGCCGTACGCGGTCCACTCCGACGTGGGTGACGAGATGCATCCATGGATG
>CALHIO010000319.1 GCA_938030915.1 uncultured Gemmatimonadota bacterium | reverse complement strand
GAAAGAGCCACCCAGTGGTGCGGTCAGTTCGATCGAGTACCCGAGAAGGGTCTCTCACCTCGTGGTGTCGTGATCGTCCCGCTCATCTCATCGCCGTCCACCGACCCCGTGAACTCCTGCGTGATCGAATTACCTCTCATGGACATGGTCACGCTGAAGCTGAACGAGTCGCCCTCGACGGCTCCGTTGCTAAGGGCCGTCTCCGGTGGACCACCACCTGCACGGCCCCCACCACCGGGACCACCACCCCTTCGCTGCATCGTGAGTGTTCCCTCCAACCCATCCCTTTCCACTTCGAGCACGAGCGTCATCGTCAGGGGGCCTCGCGGACCCTCGGTCGAGAGCGTCCACGTACCTGCGACTTGTGCTACAGCCGACGTGGGTGCGGCCAGAGTCAGTGACATCGTCGCCATCGCGGTGAACAGTAAACGCACCTTCATCCCTCCTCCTTGGTTCTCGCTACCTGAACAGATGCACTCGCCGCCGCGTCTGTTAGCTTCCCGGCCGCACCGCCATCCGGAGATCGACCATGAATCGTACCGTTCCTGCTCGCCCTCGCCTCTTCATGATGCTCGCAGGCGCGCCCCTCGTCCTCGGACTCATCGCGGATTCGGCGTCGGGCCAGGCCGCAGACAGGAGACCCCTCGAGATCGCGGACTACCGCCTCTGGCGCCAGATCGAGGGAGAGCAGATCTCGGATGACGGCCGCTGGGTCGCGTGGTCTTATGCGAAGGTCCGTATGGACGACACCCTGGTCGTCGCCAACATCGAGAACGGCACCCGTCACGAGATCGCCCGTGCGTCCGGCGCCGTGATTTCACCCGACGGGATGTGGATCGGATATTTGCTCTCGCCGGCCTTCCCCGAGGTCGATGAAATGGAGCGCGACGGCGAAGAGGTTACGCACCAGGCCGGGCTGATGAACCTCGAGTCCGGCGAGTCCTGGGTGTGGGACGACGCCCTCGACTACGGGTTCTCCGCCACGTCGAGCCACTTCTGGGTCGAGAAGACGCAGACGAACGAGGAAGCGGAGCACGAGGGGACGGGGCTGATCCTCAGGAATCTTGGCGAAGGGTACGAAGAGCTCATCGGCAGCGTGTGGCAGCTCGGGATGAACGAAGCCGGTACGCACCTCGCGTACACCGTTGACGCGGAAGGCCAAGACGGGAATGGCCTCTACCTGATCGACCTCTCCACCGGTGCGCGCCGCGGTCTCGACAACAGCAAGGAGCGGTACTCGAATCTGACCTGGTCCGACGACGGCCGATCAATCGCGGTCCTGCGCGGCGACGTACCTGATGGATCGACCGAGCGGGCGAACGACGTGTTGATTTTTATCGGTGTCGGCGAAGGCACACCGCAGAGGCGTGAATTCGGAGCGAACGTCGACGGGCTCCGGAACGGATGGGTGATGAGCGAGAACGGTCGGCTCGTTTTCAACGAAGACGCCTCGATCCTATTCATCGCGACGAAGGAGCAGGAGCAGGAGCTCGCAGAATGGGACGATGAAGGGCTGCCCCTCGCGGACGTGAATATCTGGCATTGGCAGGACGACCGGATCCAGTCGCAACAGCAACGCCAGTTGTCTCGGGACCGGAATCGGACGTACGTGGCCGCACTTCACCTCGAGGACGCGCAACTCGTGCACCTCGCCGATGACCGGATGCCGGAGGTGCAGATCACCCCGGACGGCCGCTGGGGCATAGGGCGCGACGAGAGTGCGTACGTATCCGACTGGAAGCCCGACTACGCCGACTATGTCCGGATCGACACCCGGACAGGGGTGCGGACACCGATTCTCGTCGGCCACCTCCGGACCCTCGGACTCTCGCCGGACAGCGATCACTTCCTCTACTGGAAGGACGGCGACATCTGGGACTACCGGATCGACGACGACCGCCACGTCAACCTCACGGAGCGCGCCCCGGTCGACTTCACCAACCAGCAATTCGATCGTTTCGGTGAGAAGCCCCCTCACGGCATCGCCGGCTTCACGCACGACTCGCAGGGGATCCTGCTCTACGACCGATACGATGTTTGGTACCAGTCATACGACGGTGACCCGGCCGAGAATCTCACCGGAGGCTACGGCGCAGCCGGGGAGATCCGGCTCAGGATCGTCGAAACCGATCCCGACGCGGAGACCATCGACCTCGGCCAGCCACTCCTGCTCGATGCGTACGGGGAGTGGACCAAACAGGAGGGATTCTTCGAGCTCGACGGTGACGACCTCGAGGAACTCACCTGGGAGGACCGACGCTTCTCGTATCCGATCAAGGCCGGAGAGGCAGATCGGTACCTCTTCACCGTGCAGACTTGGCAGGACTTCCCGGACCTCTGGGTGAGCGACGGCGCCTTCTCCGACCGCGAACGCGTGTCGATGGCGAATCCCCAGCAGGACGACTTCCTCTGGGGCACCCGCATCCTGTTCGACTACACCCTCTCGGACGGCACACCACTCCAGGGTACGCTCGCGATCCCCGAGACGTACGAAGAGGGCGACCGTCTACCGATGGTGGTGCGCTTCTACGAGAAGTACTCGCAGGACCTGCACCTCTACCCGACCCCGATCTACCGGCACCAGCCGAACTTCGCCGGCCTCGTGAGCGGTGGGTACCTGCTCATGCAGCCCGACGTGCACTTCCGGATCGGAAGCTCACACTCCGATATGCTCGAGGCGGTCGAGGCCGCGACCCGGAAGGTCATAGAGATGGGGTACGCGGACCCGGAGGCTGTCGGGCTCAGCGGTCACTCGTACTCGGGGGGTGGCAGCGCATACATCGCGACTCGCTCCACCATGTTCTCGGCGATCGCCCATGGCGCCGCTCCCATCAACCTGGTGAGCGAGTTCAATCAGCTGTTCGTGGGTAGCGGGCAGAACAACCACAGCTACGACATCTACGGTCAGGGTCGATATGCCACGAACCCCTACGACGACTTCGACCTGTACTGGCGCGAGTCACCGATTTCCGGCGTCGAAACGATGGATACGCCGGTGCTCTACCTGCATGGGGAGTCCGATCCGACCGTGAACTGGGAACAGGGGCTCGAGTGGTACAACGCCCTGCGCTTCCTCGAGAAGCCGGTGATCTGGCTGTCGTATCCAGACGAAGGACACGGGTTACGGAAGCTGCAGAACCGGATCGACTTCCAATACAGGTTGCAGGACTTCTTCGGCCACCACCTGCGCGGTGAGCCGGCTCCCGGCTGGATGACCGAAGGCGTCCCGCAGCTCGAAAAGGAGCGTCACCTTCGCGAATACGCCCCCCGCATCTTCAGGCCGCGCCTCGTGGGGTAGCCGGATCCAGAGATACGGCACCCGAGAGAAATCAGCCCGACACGACCTCGTCCGCGGCATCGCGTGACAGCGGGTCCTCCACGCTCGGCGACGTTTCTCCCTCCACCGTCTTCTCCGAAGCGAGGGCCGTCTCGACGGTAAGCCCATTCGCCGCCGCCTCCTGTGCCTCCCCGAACATCGTCCAGACAGCGAGGAACATCGCAGCAACGATCGGACCGATGACGAAACCCGAGATCCCGAAGGTCGTCAGGCCCCCGAACGTCGATACGAGGATCAGCCAGTCAGGCATCTTCGTGTCGCGTCCGACAAGGAGCGGACGAAGGATGTTGTCCGCGAGACCGATCACGAGGAAGCCGTAGAGGACCAGGATCAGACCCTTCACCACCGCCCCACCGACCAGCAGGAAGAGCGCGGCGGGAAGCCACACGAGGGTTGCCCCGACCGCCGGCAGGATGGAGAGGAAGATCATCACGACGCCCCAGAAGACCGCACCCTGGATCCCGAGAATCGCGAAGATGATGCCTCCGAGAGCCCCCTGCACTGCACCCACGACGAGGGTGCCCTTGATCGTAGCCCGGCCGACCTCGGCGAACTTCCCGAAAAGGTCCCGCTCTCGCTTATCCCCCAGGGGCAACGCCCACATGGCTCTTTCGAGCATCGAGGAGCCGTCGCGGAGTACGAAGAACAGAAGATAGAGCATGACGAAGAACATGGCCGCGAACCGGCCCACGTTCTGTCCGACGCTGACCGCCAGACCCGCAATGAATCCGCTCGCGTCGATCGCCGCCTGGGAAATCCGGCTCTGCAGCGTTCCGGGGACAATCCCCGCCCGCTCGAGCATCGCCACGATCTCATCGGGGAGCGATCGCTCCACCCGCTCCAGAATCGCACCGGGATTGACCTCGCCCGCCTGCAGATTCTGGTAGAGCTGCAGCCCCTGTTCGGCGACCGCGCCC
>CALHIO010000318.1 GCA_938030915.1 uncultured Gemmatimonadota bacterium | reverse complement strand
ACCCGTGCCCATCTCCTGACGCCCTGGCCCCTGCTGACCGCACCGGGCGGATTTGGGCGCCCGTCCCCTCCATGAACGCCGTCGGAACCCTATATTCTGCAGCCGGTTCGACCGATCGGGTCGACCGATCGCGTTCTCGAGAATCCCCTTGGCCGCTCACGATCCGTCGCGCCGCCTCGCGACCGTCACTGTCCCCGCACCGGACCTTCGCCCGCGTCCCTTCCTGCGGCATGCGGAGGGGCAGGCTCGTGGCTTCTGGGCCCGTGGCGACCGCTGGTTGGCGCACAGCGGTGTCACCGTCGAACTGACCGCGGATCCGATACGGGATGAGGACCGATTCGCGACGATTGCCGCGGCCGCGCGCGACGTGGCACGGCATGCTCTGCTACCGAGCGGTGCCGCCCGAGCACCCAGGGTCCAGTTCTTCGGCGGGTTTTCATTCCGGGCAGATCATCGGGCCGGAGGCGTCTGGTCGGATTTCCCGGACGGCGTCTTCCACCTTCCCGCCGTCGAGCTCGAAGGGGATGGCTCCGGGGATGCCTGGCTCCGAGTGCGCGCTCTGGTTCCCGGCGACTCGGGAGATGAGGCCTTCCACCATCTACGTACCCTGGCGGAAGCGCTTCGGGCGGAGCTCGCGTCTCGTGCCGACTTCGCCGCTCCGACGGAGGACGTTCGCGGCCGGGCCACAGCGACGGAACGCGTCACGTGGGAGGCGGCTGTGGAGACCTCGCTCGCTGCGATCCGGGCAGGCACCATTTCGAAGGCCGTGCTGGCGCGAACGATGGACGTCGAGCTGGAGGGTCGTGTCGATCCGGTGGATGTAGTGAGCCGCCTCTGGGAGGTGAATCGGGGTAGCCACGTCTTCCTCTTCGAGCCCGCCTTCGGTTCGGCGATTGTCGGTGCCGCCCCCGAGACGGTTGCCACGCTCCGGGATGGTGTCTTTCACGCGACCGCCGTGGCCGGTTCCATCCGGCGCGGTGACTCTCCTCGGGAGCAGGCCGAGCTCGCGGCGCGCCTGCTCGCATCAGACAAGGATCGGGCGGAGCAGCGGATCGCGCTTGACGACATGATTGCGCGCCTCGAGACAGTGGCGCATCAGATTCGGTCGGACCCGCAGCCGCACGTCCTGACCCTAGCCCGGATCCAGCACCTCGAGACCGAGATTCGGGCGTCGGTTCCGGCGGGTGTCGGGGTCCTCGACCTGGTGCGACTGCTTCACCCGACCGCCGCGGTCTGTGGTCTCCCCCGGGATTCGGCGATGGCGTTCCTCGAGCGGGAGGAACCGTTCGAGCGGGGCTGGTACGCAGGTCCCGTGGGGTGGTTCGACGCTGAAGGAAACGGGGTGTTCGCTCCGGCTCTTCGTACGGGGGTGGCCACGGGGTCGGGCTGGAGGCTCTTCGCCGGCGCCGGCATCGTGGAGGGGTCCGTGCCGGCGCTCGAGTGGGAGGAGACCGGTATCAAGTTCGAGCCGATGCTCGACGCGCTCCGGGGTGCGGGGGCCGATCTGGAGCCGGTGGCTGTCTCCGACGCCGAAATGGTCGGGCAGGACGAGTGACCGGCTCGGCTGCCAACACCGCCTGGGCGCGCAGCCTGATCGACGAGCTGGCGCGATCCGGACTGCGGGAGGTCGTGGTCGCGCCGGGGTCTCGCTCGACGCCTCTCGTGATGGCGTGCTCGGCGGATGAGCGTATTCGCATCCGCGTCCATCTGGATGAGCGCTCGTGCGGCTTCTTCGCGCTCGGGATCGGCAAGTCGACCGGTCAACCGGCTGCGGTCGTGACGACATCCGGAACCGCTGTCGCGAACCTGTATCCCGCGGTGGTCGAGGCGAGTCAGTCCGGAGTCCCGCTCATCGTCCTGTCCGCGGATCGACCTCACCGGCTTCGGGGTGCCGATGCGAATCAGGCCATCGACCAGGTCCATCTCTTCGGGACGTACCCGAGAGCCTTCTTCGAGCTGCCCGAGCCGACGCTCGAGGCCCGGGCCCTTCGGCACGTCCGAGGTCTTGCTGTCCGCGCGTGGGCAAGCGCCTCTGGCCACCGAGCCGGACCGGTCCACATCAACGTGCCGTTCGACAAGCCGCTCGAACCAGCGACCCCCCCCGATGAGCTCTTGATTGCGGATCCGGTCGCATTCGGCGGACGCCCGGATGGCGCGCCGTTCGTCACGATCGACTCTGCGCGACCGCGCGCGTCGGACGAGGCGCTCGCCGCTGTGGAGGAGCGCCTGCGCGGTCGGACGGGTGTCATCGTGGCGGGTCCGGCCGAGGACCGCGAACGAGTGGGGCCGGCAGTCCGCCGGTTCGCGCTGGCGACAGGCTTTCCCGTGCTCGCGGACCCTCTGAGTGGAGCCCGGTTCGGCTTCGACGACGATGCGATCGCCGTCGCGGCGTATGACCTCTTTCTTCGGGACGAGGAGGTGCGTGCGAGGCTCGCACCCGATGTCGTGGTTCGTATCGGAGCTTCCCCGACGTCCGCAGCGCTGCAGCGCTGGCTCTTCCAGCACGCCGATGCGTCTCAGATCGTGATCGACGACGGGCCGAGGTGGAAAGACCACGGCGGAACAGCGGTTACGTACCTCGTGGCCGATGCGGCAGACGCGCTCGATCGGCTCGCCGAACAATGGTCCGAGCATCCCCCGGCGGACACCGAGTCCGAGTCTGATGCCTGGGCTCGTGCCGACGCAGCGGCGCGAGAGGCAATCGCCGCTCTGGACCCCGTGTCACTGGGCGAGGGTGGAGTGGCTGCCTCGGTCGTGCGCGCGCTTCCGGAGGGTGCGGCACTCGTCGTGTCTTCGTCGATGCCGATCCGGGACGTCGACGCATTCGCCCGGCCCGATTCGGGGTCGGTGTCCGTCCTGTCGAGTCGTGGTGCGAGTGGAATCGACGGCGTGGTGTCGACCGCCTTCGGAGTGGCGTCTCAG
>CALHIO010000317.1 GCA_938030915.1 uncultured Gemmatimonadota bacterium | reverse complement strand
TCGTCGAGTCCGCAGCTCGCGTCCGCCCGTTCGGGATAGCCGGCATACGTGTGAACCACCGTCTCGACGTACGTGTCGACCGGTGGATCATGCGGGCGAGCGCAACTCCGTCGCAGTAGCCCGCCCCCGCACCTCATCCAGAAGCGGCAGCGCCCGCAGGCGCGCCATGATCTCGAGGAAGATCGCCTCCGCGACCAGCCCGACGACCGCCAGGGTGACCCCGAGGCGGGCGCCATTCTCTCCCATCGGTCCCAGCAGCAACGGTGCCGCAGCGAGGATCACCACCACCCGCAGCACCGCGCTTCGGCCGATCAGGCCGGTGCACCCCGCACGTACGTAGAGGCCCTGGTAGTACTGCCGGTGGCCGTACAGCGCGGGGTACAGAGCGGCAACCGGGAAGGCGAGACCTGCCGGCTCGAGAAGGGACGGATCGAGGCGGAAGCCCGTCCACAGGATGAACTCGCGAAGGTCCGGAATCGCGAGGATGCCGAGCAGGAAGGTCACCGACACCGCGAGTCCACCGGCGAACATTCGAACGCGAGCGTGCGCCTCGCGTCGGTCCACGAGCGCCAGGGAGGCGTGCTGCAACTGACCGACCGGTGCGGTGAGGAACCAGGCCACGGCCTCGACCACCGTGAAGGCGGCGATCGAGCAGTCCGGTTCCGGGGTGCGCGCCAGCACGCTGTTGATGATGAGCGGCGTGCTCCACCAGAGCATGACGTTCAGCATCAGCGGCGTCGAAAAGGAGAAGAGGCGATCTTCGCCTTCGCGCTCGGTGTCGGTGAGCTCGGGCACCTGAGGCGTCGGCGCGCGCGAGAACGTCACGAGCAGCGCCTCCGCGGCCAGCCCGGTCGTGAAGGCGACCGCACCGAGCCACGCACCGGCCGGGGACGTGGTCAACGCAAACGCCACCACTGCCAGTACCGTGGTTCGGACACCGGTCGCCCACGCGATCGGCTGCGTGCGGTGACCGGCGACCAGGCGACCCTGATGCAGCGCGCGAATCCCCGTAAGAATCGGGACCGGCCACAGCGCGGACATCGCGGACAACGCTTCGTCCAGAATCGCGTCCCGCACGCCGACGATCTCCCGGAACACGAAGACGCCGACCGGCGTGAAGGCCATGAGCGCCGCGAGCGCGGAGAGTCCAAGCCCGATCATCCACGTGTACCGCCGCACCCGAGTGATGTCCCCGACGCTGAGGAGTCGCTGGGCCGTCACCTGCTGTACGACCAGCATGGGGGCGTAAATCACTCCGATCAGCGCGAAGGCGACCCCGTATCCGGCGAGAGATGTGGCAGGGTCGGAGGTACGGGCGAGCGCCGCAGCCAGCAGCGGATTGGTCGCGGTCAGGAGGTAGCTCGTCGCGATGAGCGGCAGATAGAAGCGACCGAAGCTCCTGAGCGTCATATCCGCTCCGGACTGCGGAATCACTCGGACGCGTCTCCCTGCGACATGGCGCGCTTGATCTCGATCAGCGCCTCGGCCGCCCACCGCCCCTCGGCCGTATCCGCTTCGAGCTCGGCGATCCGCGCCAGAATCGGCGCCGCCTTTTCAGGGGTGCCGAGGCGAAGCTGGCAGAGCTCGACGTACTCCTTGAGCACGAGCATGCGGTGGCCTGACGGGATCACCGCCTCCGTCACGGCGCGCCGAAACCAGAAGGCGGCCCCTTCGGGATCCGAGACACGATCCCGCCGCATACGGGCGATGCGGACATACGGCTGCCAATCGGTCGGATCATCCTCGATCGCAGCCTGAAAGGCGATGGTTGCCTCGTCGTACTGGCCGCGCACGATGAACGACTCGGCCAGAGAATACTCCTTCGCCCGGGGCGTGGATGAGCCTGTCGGCGCGTACACGCTCGACCCTGCGCGACCCGCCATGTGTGCGATCAGGAGGGGGCCGAAGTACGAACTCGCCCATCCCATGAGCATCGTGATCGGGATGACCCAGAGATCCGCGCCCTGCAGAGCAGCGAAGATGCCGAGAAGAAGCCCGAGAAACGTCCCCACCAGGGACCACAGGAACGCACGGAGTCGCATGACCCTCTCGGCCGCGTCGACGTCCCGTCTGCCGGAACCCGGTCCATAGACACGCCGCACCGGTCGAATCTGCTCGGAGCGACCCGCGTTCGAGTCGGCTTCTCCTCCCACGATCCGCTCTCCTCTCGTCGAGACCCCAGTTCAGGTCGGCATCACACGTCGAGCGAAGTTTACGCGCAGGAGCGGATTCCCGCTGCACGGATGTTCGTATGACCCTGCCCTTCAGCGACCTCCGAGCCCGACGCGCATGCCGACGTAGAACTGACGACCGGGTGCGCCGAAGCCGAAGACCTCCTGGTATGCCTCGTCGAGCAGGTTGTCGGCCCGCAGTGTCATCGCGAGGGACGGCCCCGACGCACCGTCGAGCACCGTCACCTCGGCGCCGACCCCGAGCAGGGAGTAGGCAGCCAATGTCACGGGTGTCGCGGGGAAGGTGGCGAAGTCCCGGTCCTCTCGAGCCCCGATGCGTCGAAGGGACGCGTTGACCGAGCCGCGACCCGCGAGTCGGTACGCGAACGATCCGCCGAGCACCCACTGCGGCCGGCGCAGGAGGCGCTCACCCTCCACGAAGGTCGCTCCCTCGCCCGAGTCGAAACCCGAGTCGATCACTTTCGTGTCGAGCCACGTCGCATCACCGGACGCCGTGAAGCGGCCACGCGTGATGAGCAGTCCTGCTTCCAGACCACGAGCACTCGCCTCCGCGACGTTGAAGTAGTTCGGGTCACCCGGGTTCGGCGGAGCGAAGGTGTACTGAATCAGGTCCTCGAAGTCCTGATCGAACCACGTCCCGGAGAGCTGCACGGCCCCGTCGAGAAGACCCTGCTCGAACCCGATCTCCCACGACGTCGAGCGCTCCGGGTCCAGATCCGGATTACCGACGGTGAACGCGGTCGGGTAGTTCTCGAAGAACGTCGGTTCCTTGATGCCCGTCCCCGCGGAACCCCGGAGGCGTCCCAACGGCGCATACGACCATGAGGCGCCCATCTGCCACGTCGCCGAAGAGCCGAAGAGCTCATTGTCCTCGACTCGGAGTCCGCCATTCACGTCGAGGGCGCGAAGGCCCGAGACCACATGCACGAAGCCGGCGCGGTTCCATCGCTCGTTCTGACCCTCACCGCTCGACGGCCCGTACTGGCTCATCGACTCACTGAACGACCTCAGCTCCTGATCGGCGACCTCGACGCCGATCGTCCCCGTCGTCGATGTGCCGAGCAGCACGTGAGACTGGGCCCGCGCACGCGTCCGACGAAGAGTGTTCAGCGAGGTGAACGAGTAGAACCCGAGCGTATCGGCCGGGCCGTCGCTCTCGTCGTCCAGCCCCCCGTCCGACGCATAGGAAGAGAGCGTCACATCCAGTCGAACCCGTTCCGACATCTGTCGCTCGACGTCGAGGCCGAGTGTGACTTCGTCCGCATACGTAAAGGCGTTTCGGTCGACTACGTTGCCGGAGCCATCGGTCGGGAAGTGGAACTCCCTGTTCCCCGCACGAGCCGACAGTTCGATCCTCGAGCGTTCATCCGGGACGACGCGGACCACCCCGCTGAGCACCCGATTGTCGAAGGCGTTGTTGAAGTCGAGGATGCCGTCGGTCCGTGTGTCCGAGAGGGAGAAGCCGTACGACACCGTCTCCGTCCCACCGTGCAGGTCGACGGACCATTCGCGCCGACCATAGCTGCCTCCCTGTACGCTGGCCGTGCCAGCGGGGGACCCTGAGCCACCACGCGTGATGATGTGAATCACCCCTCCGACGGCGTCCGACCCGTAGAGGGCGCTCGCCGGGCCACGAAGGACCTCGATCCGCTCGACGTTGTCGGTCCTGAGCCCCGCGAAGTCGAACGATCCACCGGGCTCATTCACCTGCACGCCATCGATCAGGACCTGTACGTAGTCACTCTCGGACCCTCTCAGGAAGAGCGAGGCTACGCCCCCGAAGGAGCCACTCTCCACCAGCGCGACGCCCGGAACCGCCCGAAGTGCATCGACCACACGAGTGACGCCCTGCGATCGCAGTTCCATGCCGTCCAGCACCGTGATCGCCGCCCCCATCGACGACGCGTCACGCGCCTGAGGTGCACCCGTCACGACGAGGCCATCCAGGAGGTACATCGGCCCCTGAGGCGAGGACGTCGGGGTTTCCTGCGCCGATACCGGCGTCACGATGGCCATGCTGACAGCCACCACCCAAGCGATTCGTCGCATCTCGTCTCCTTCTTCCCACCCACGTGGGAGCGAAACGGCCGACGAAAAGGGACCGAGGCAGGTGCGCGCGTCGACGGGGAGTCCCCGGACGCGGTGGCCTGCACCCCGGTCGCCCCCTCGGAGACCTGATCAGGGTGCCGGTGGGTCAGGTCTCCTGGCTCGAGGCCGTCCGTGCTCGCCTTCCCAGAGATCACTCCCCAGTGGCATCGAGAGCCGACGTTCCGGTTGTCCCGGACCTCTCACAGTGGCGGGGCCGCGCCGGATTCACACCGGCTTCCGTTTGACCCACCCGCATTCAAATTGTGGGTGGAGCTTGTACGGTCGACCGGCCGGTGTCAACCGACCGGCCTCGAGCTGCCCTCCGAAAGGGGCACGACCTGGGGCGATCCAGAGCCCCGACCGGATCCGTCGTGCGACGTGACGAGGACGGGCCACCGGTACACTCGGCCGATCGTGTCGGCCGTGATGACCTCCTCCGGGCGGCCGAGCGCCTCGATACGGCCCTCCGCGAGGAGCAGGAGTCGTGTGGCGTAGCGAGCAGCGAGGTTCAGATTGTGCGTCGCGACGACGACCGTCAGCGCACGCTCCTCCGTCAGCTCACGCATGAGCTCAAAGGTCTCCATCTCGA
>CALHIO010000316.1 GCA_938030915.1 uncultured Gemmatimonadota bacterium | reverse complement strand
CCACCCGCCAGGATCCGTCGGAGTATGCGAGGAGTGCATTATCTTCACCCGCGTCCGACATGCCGACCCGGCCTCGATCCCTGCCCCTCGTCGCAACGGTGGCGATCGCGAGCCCGGCAATACTCGAGACAAGCGGAATTGCGATCGCGGCGTTGTCATCCGGCTCGGTGAGCAGATCCACCCCGAGTCCGACCAGACCACCACCCAGCGCGCCGAGATTGATCAGTCGGACCCTCGGTCGCGACACGTTGTACGCCGACCCCAGCAGCTCACCGGCCAACAGTCCCGCATTACCCGCCAGAAGGCTCGCGACGAGTACCCCGTCGTTGTCGCCCCCGTCGTCGCTGTCGAGGATCTCGGCGAACATCGCGCCGTAAATCGAGCCCCACGTGGATCCACCCTGTGCCGCACTCGAGACACCGGATCGGACAGGATTACGCGCGATGAACGCACCGGTGGCGATCCCCGCCAGCCCGCCGATGATCATGCCCGAGAAGACTTCTTCCGTGTTCTCGTCGGTTTCATAGCAGCCGAAGTTGCTGCACAACTCTTCCTGGCCGATCCCGAGAACCTCTGTCCAGCCCAACCCTTGCCACGTGCCCCACGTGCCACCCCACGTGATCGCTCTGGCCTGCCCCTCCGTGTATTGCTGACTTCGTTGAGCCACCAACGCGGAAAAGAGTCCGAGCGGCACACCCGCCAGCAGTCCGGCACCGTACGCTTCGCTGTCGTCCGCTCCCAGGGCGGTGGGAACGGCGACGCCCAGCCAGAGTCCGTAGAGGGTTCCGAAGACCGGAAGCTCCAATCGACTGACGCGGTCGACGCGTGCCGATCCGGGCAGCGAGAGCCGTTCGAGGGCCTGTCCGGCAGCCGGCGTGCCGGGGTATCGCTCGGTGATGTGCACGAAGAGCGCCCGAGCGATGTCCCACTCCCCCTGCTCTTCGAAGTCGATCGCGGTCTGGAGCAGCACGGACGCGGCAGCGGACGGCGCCACCTGGGCGGACACACCGGTCGGCTCCATCCCGCCCCCCACGGACAGAGCAGCCAGAGCGAGCAGAAGGTGCACGGCCCGAAGGACGCAGGTCCTGACGATGATGTTCGGCATAGTGTTATGTACGAGAGTTCTCGCATGAAGTTGCGGATCGGGCATCCGCGCGACGGCTGACGCGGATATCTTCCCTCCTTCGAAGACAACGATCGACCCACCCGGCCCGTGACAACGTGACCCCTCACACCAGCGACGTCGTCGTCATCGGCGCGGGCATCAACGGCGCGTCGTGCGCATGGCATCTGGCCGAGCGCGGACTCTCGGTGACCGTGCTCGAAAGAGATGCCGGCCCAGCCATGGGGTCGACGGGAAAGAGCGCGGCCGGCGTTCGAGTTCAGTTCACCACGGCACCGAACATTCGCCTGTCGCTGTACTCCCTTCCGATCTACCGGACATTCGAGGAACGATTCGGCCGCGACATCGGGTACCGGGATATCGGGTATCTCCTCCTTGTCCCCGAAGCTCGCTGGTCCGCGCACCTCGAGTCCGTGCGGCTCCAGCACGCGTTGGGGGCACCGGTCGAGGTCCTCGACCCGGAGGAGGCCCAGCGGTACATCCCGTTCTCGACCGAAGGTCTGGCCGGTGCCACCTACGGTCCCTGGGACGGCATCATCGATCCACACATGGCCTGTCTGGCCTGGGTCGACATGGCGAAGGAACGCGGTGTGCACTTCAAGATGAACGCACCGGTAACGGCGCTTCGGTCCGGCGCTGGCGGCTGGACCGTGGAAAGCGGCGCCGAACGCGTCTCGTGCCGGTGGATCGTGAACGCCGCAGGCGCCTGGTCCGGCGGTATCGGCCGACTCGCCGGCCTCGACGTGCCGGTCGGTCCTAAGCGAATCCAGATCTTCCTATCCGCCCCGATCGCGGACGAGCGGACGTACCCGCTGACCATCGATCTCTCCACCGGTGTGTACGTACGGTCCGAACTGGACCGTGTCCTCTTCGGGCTCGACAACCTCGACCAGGCGTTCGGCTTCACCGAGGGCATCGATCAGGAGTGGCTCGAGCACGTGCTCCTGACCGGCGTCGACCGCTACCCATGGTGGGAAGAGATGGGCATCGACCTCGCCGGTAGCTGGTGGGGGTACTATGGCGTCAGTCCGGACAACAGCCCGATCATCGGACCGCACCCCGAGGCTGAGGGGTGGATCGATGCGTGCGGCTTTTCGGGCCACGGCATCATGCACGCACCCGCCACCGGTGTCGCAGTGGCAGAGATGATCGCCGACGGCCACACTACCACGGTCGACGTCGACCACTTCCGGCACTCGCGCTTCGGTGAAGACGTGCCGATCGAGGCGAACATCTTCTAGGGCCGGACACGCCTCCCGCCGGGCGTACGGGCTTCGCGAACCACATGGACAGCTTCCTTCTCTTTTTCGAGCAGATCCCGACGTGGCAGAAGCTCCTCTGGGTGATGACGTGCCTCGGCCTGAGCTGGGTGCTGGAGGGAAGCCTTCCGCTGGTTCAGCTCGAGTACCGCAAATGGCGGCACGCGCGCTCCAACTTCGTCTTTCTCGGTACCACGCTGGCGATCAACGCCGCGTTCTCCGCATTGTCGATCGGTGTGGTCGCGTGGACGGCGACCACCGGCTTCGGGCTCCTGCACCTCTTCGAACTACCGATGCTGGCGGAGATGCTCATCGCCATCGTGGTACTCGATCTGACCGCACAGTACTTCGCGCACTGGCTCCTGCATCAGGTGAAGTTCCTGTGGCGGTTCCACGTCGTGCATCACAGCGACACCAAGGTCGACGCGACCACGGGCACCCGACTCCACCCCGGGGACTTCGCCGTCCGCGAGGTGATCGCTCTCGCGGCCCTCACCGCGACGGGAGCGCCCCTCGCGTACTACGTGGTGTACCGGCTGACGACGATCTTCTTCACCTTCCTCACCCACGCGAACATCTCGCCCCCCCGTTGGCTCGACGCGTCACTCAGCCTCGTGTTCGTGACGCCCAACATGCACAAGTTCCACCACCATGTGGAACGGCCGTGGACCGACATGAACTACGGTGGGATTCTGTCGATCTGGGATCGGATCTTCGGCACGTTCGTCTACGGTGACCCGCACGACGTGGTGTACGGCGTCGACGTTGCCGACCCGGCATTCGACGAAGACGTGCGCCACCAGATGAATCTGCCCTTCCAGAAGGGAGCAGGTCTGGATCGGGAGTAGCACGGCTCCTCACCCCGGGGGCTCGATCGCGTCGAGGCCCGAATAGAGTCAACCGGCGCGCCCCTCCGCGAGCTGTACGATCAGCGTACCAGCGTCATGGAGTGGCGTGGAAACACCGTGCGCACGCCCCAGTCGTGAGATTTCCTCACCGAGGTCTCCCATCTCGGTGCGGCGACCCTGATTCAGGTCGTGGATCACACTGGGGAAGAAGTCGTCAGGGAAACGGTCGAGGGTTTCATCGATCTTCGCGTTCGTCCCGGGTGGAATAGGCACGCCCGTCGCCCGCCCCACGTCGAGCACCTCCGCGATCGCGAGGCGCTGGAGTTCGGCGCCGAACGCGTGGCCGCGGACCGAGCCCATGTTCCGCTCACCGATCGCGCACAGCACCGAGAGCGCACAAACGACGGACATCTTCTCCCACAGTTCGACGCGGATATCGTCCACGACCTCGATGGCGACGAGGCTTCCGTCGAAGGCCCGCTGGACACGAGCGACGGCAGCCGCACCCGTATCGAGCACGATGCGCTGATGGGCAGCCTTCCGTTCCACCACACCCGGTGCGACCCGAAACGACGTCATGTACGCCACACCATCCGCGAGGGCGCCCCTCGAGATCCCGGCTGCCTCCAGTCGGTCGACGGCGGTCACTCCGTTGAGGAGGGAGACGACCTGAGCGCCCCGATCGGCGAGGTGGCGCAGCTGATCCGCAACCTCCTCGAGCGAGAACGTCTTCGTGACGAGAAAGGCGAGATCCGCCTCCTCGACCTCCAACGCCGAACCCACACACCCAACCTCTACGTGGACGTCACCGGCGTGACTGCGCACCTGAAGCCCATTCGCTTCGATCGCCGCTCGGTGCTCCCCACGCACGACCAGCGTGACGTCGTGTCCCACCTCGGCGAGGACCGCGCCTACGTAGCTGCCGAGTCCCCCGGCCCCCACGACGACGATCTTCATGCGTCGGTCACGCAGCCGAGCGAGGCGGACGATACGGACCGGACGTAACGGAGCAGCACGCCCCGATCCGTCGCGAGCGGCGGCTCGGTCCACGCCGAGCGGCGTCGCTCAGCTTCGGCGGGATCGACATCCCAGGTGATCCGGTTAGCCTCGGCATCGATGACGATGCGATCGCCGTCTTCGACCAGCGCAATGGGACCACCGCTCTGCGCCTCGGGCGTCACGTGCCCGATCACGAAGCCGTGGCTTCCTCCCGAGAAGCGGCCGTCGGTCACGAGCGCGACGTCCGCCCCGAGTCCTGCCCCCATGATCGCCGAGGTGATCGTCAGCATCTCGGGCATTCCGGGCCCGCCTCGCGGCCCCTCGTAACGGATCACGACCACGTCACCTCGCTCGACCTCGCTCCGTTCGAGTGCGTCGAGTGCTGCCTCCTCTCGGTCGAAGACCCGAGCGGGTCCACGGAAGGACAACCCCTCCTTACCCGTGATCTTGGCGACCGCACCGTCGGGTGCGAGCGATCCGGTCAGAACTCGCAGATGGCCGGTCGTCTTGATTGGATCTCCGATCGGACGCACGACATCCTGCTCGGCGCCGAGGGGTGCGACGCCGGCGAGATTCTCCGCCATCGTCCTCCCCGTCACCGTTCGACAGCTGCCGTCGATGAATCCTTCGTCGAGAAGCAGCCGCAGGACGGCCGGCACGCCTCCGACCCTGTCGAGGTCTTCCATGACGTATCGACCGCTGGGCTTCAGGTCGGCGAGGTACGGAGTCCGATCGCTCACGGACTGGAAGTCGTCCAGGCTCAGCTCGACGCCGGCGGCGTGCGCGATCGCGAGCAGGTGGAGGACCGCGTTCGTGGAGCCTCCGAGCACCGTCACCAGAACCATGGCGTTCTCGAATGCCGCGCGCGTCATCACGTCGCGCGGGGTGATCCGCTCCTCCAGGAGCAACCGAAGGGTCGAGCCTGCGCGCCTGCACTCGTCCCGCTTTCGATCCGTCACCGCCGGCGTCGACGAGCTGTACGGTAGCGTCATGCCCAGCGCCTCGGCGGCGCTCGCCATGGTGTTCGCCGTGTACATGCCCCCACACGCACCGGGACCGGGACACGCATTCTGAATGACCGCGTCGAATCGGTCCTCGTCGATCGAACCCCCGATGAGCTGCCCGTACGCCTCGAAGGCGCTGACGATGTCGAGAGGCTCACCGTCGAGGTGGCCGGGCGCGATGGTGCCGCCGTAGACCATCAGGCCGGGGCGATTCAGCCGCGCCATCGCCATGAGGGAGCCCGGCATGTTCTTGTCGCACCCCGGCACCGTAACGACCCCGTCATACCACTGGGCGCTCACCACCGTCTCGATAGAGTCGGCGATGAGATCCCGCGACGGCAGGGAGTAACTCATCCCATCCGTACCCATGGAGATCCCGTCGCTGACGCCGATCGTGTTGAAGCGCATGGGGACGAGTCCCGCCTCTCGAACACCAGTCGCGATCTCCGC
>CALHIO010000315.1 GCA_938030915.1 uncultured Gemmatimonadota bacterium | reverse complement strand
GTCTCCGGGGCCGCAGCTTCGTGATCACGACAGGAGGGGGCCCGTGCGCATAGCCCTGGACGCCATGGGCACCGATACGGCGCCGGCTGCCGAGGTCGCCGGTGCCATCGAGGCTCTGCGCCACGCGACGAGCGGCGATGTCGAGGTCATTCTCGTGGGTGACGAGACCCTCATTCGAGCAGAACTCGAGGGGCACCACGACGTGCCGGCAGGGATCCGGATCCACCATGCCCCCGACCGAGTCTGGGCGGACGACGCGCCCGCATCCGTGGTCCGACGGAAGCCGGAATCGTCGATCGTCGTCGGGCTGAGGCTTCACAAGGACGGAGAGGCCGACGCCTTCGTGAGCGCTGGTTCGACCGGCGCGGTCATGGCGGCGTCCCTGTTCACACTTCGCCCGCTTCCGGGCGTGGATCGTCCCCCTGTGGGAACGCTGCTTCCTACGGCGGGCGACCTCTGCCTGTTACTGGACGCGGGCGCGAACATCGGGTGCAAGCCGAGTCATCTCGTTCAGTTCGCGCACCTCGGTAGCGCGTATATGAGGGATGCGATGGGGCGCCCGAATCCCCGTGTGGGTCTCCTGAACATCGGGGAAGAGCCCGGAAAGGGAGACGAGCTGACAGTCGAGACGTTCGGGCTGCTGGAGAGTGACGACGGCCTCAACTTCATTGGAAATATCGAAGGTCGGGATATCGTGCGAGGCGAGTGCGACGTCATCGTCTGTGATGGCTTCGTGGGCAACATCCTTCTCAAGTTCTACGAGTCGGTGGCAGGCCACATTCTCGATCTTCTGAGAGCGGAGCTCGATGCGGTCGAAGACTCGAACGTCGATCTCGAGCACGTCTTTCGCGTTCTCGATTACGCCGAGTATGGTGGGGCGCCGCTCCTTGGACTGGGCGGAGTGTCCATCATCTGCCATGGTGGGTCCCCCCCGAAGGCGATCCACCATGCCCTGATCGTGGCCGCAAGGGCGGTTCGTTCGGGCCTC
Organism: uncultured Gemmatimonadota bacterium; assembly: GCA_938030915.1. Lineage (GTDB taxonomy): Bacteria > Gemmatimonadota > Gemmatimonadetes > Longimicrobiales > Gaopeijiaceae > UBA2589. The sequence continues at coordinate 3,733 of CALHIO010000315.1, read as the reverse complement.
GTGAAGCACAGTGCCGAGGAGTTCCAGACATGAAGACCCCGACGCCCATCGCAGAGATCACCGGCACCGGAAGGTTCCTCCCCGACAACGTCGTCACCAACGATGATCTCGCGAAGACGATGGACACGTCGGACGAGTGGATCCGAACGCGGACCGGCATCAGTGAGCGCCGGATCGCGCCCGAGGGCATGCACGCGGCTCATCTCGGAACCGAGGCGGCCCGCAGAGCGATGAACGAGGCCGGAGTGGAGGCGGGGGAAGTCGACATTCTCATCGTCTCCACGGCCACACCGGACCGTTGGCTCCCCTCGACGGCCTGCGACATCCAGGCCCTCCTCGGGTGTGACAACGCGGTGGCCTTCGATGTCATGGCCGCATGCACCGGTCACATCTATGCCTTGAGCATGGCAGAAGGCTACATCGCCGCCGGTCGGGCGGAAGTCGCTCTGGTGGTCGCTGCGGAGAAGATGAGCGCGATCGTCGACTGGACCGATCGGACCACGGCGGTCCTGTTCGGCGACGGGGGTGGCGCGGCCGTGCTTCGCCCCTCCAACGGGTCCGGTCGCGGGATTCTGTCGTCCCATTTGCAGTCCGACGGGAATCTCGCGGAGCTGTTGTACCGGCCGGGTGGGGGAGCCATCGAGCCGATCAGTCAGGGAATGCTGGACGAGGGGCGGCATCTCCTTCGGATGCAGGGCCGGGAGATCTTCAAGCATGCGGTGCGCTCCATGGCCGAGGCGTGCGACATCGCGATGAACAAGGCGGGCCTCACGTCCAGCGATATCGACCTGCTGGTGCCTCATCAGGCCAATATTCGGATCATCGAGGCGACCGCGAAGTACGCCGGCCTGCCTATGGACAAGGTCTTCGTGAACGTCGACAAGTATGGCAACATGAGTTCTGCTACCGTCCCGGTCGCATTCGACGAAGCGCGCGAGCAGGGCCGGATCTCGGAGGGCTCCAATGTGTTGACCGTCGCGTTTGGCGCTGGCCTCACGTGGGGCGCCATGACCATCCGCATGTAGCCGTTGCCCGGAAGCCCATGACGCTCGCCCTCCTTTTTCCTGGTCAGGGGTCCCAGTACGTCGGCATGGCCAGTACGCTTGCCGACCGTGAAGCCGCGGCCGCCGAGGTCCTCGCCGTGGCGGACGACACACTCGGGTTCTCCCTCTCGGGCCTCATGCGTGACGGGCCGGACGACGAGCTCACCGCGACGAGGAACGCGCAACCTGCACTCCTGACCCACTCCGTTGCGGCGCTTCGGGTGCTGGGCGACCGGGGCGGAACCCCGGCATTCGCCGCAGGGCACTCGCTCGGCGAATTCAGCGCGCACGTGGCCGCTGGCACGATCAGGCTCGAGGATGCTCTGCGTGCCGTGCGGCTTCGGGGCGAACTGATGTTCGACGCCGGTCAGTCCCGGCCGGGAACCATGGCGGCACTCCTCGGTCTCGACGACCAGTCGGTTCAGGATGTCTGCGATGAAGTCACGTCGGGAATATGTGTGCCGGCCAACTTCAACTCGGCCGGGCAGGTGGTGGTCAGTGGCGATGTCGCGGGGGTGGAAGAGGCGATGATCCTGGCCAAGGAAGCGGGTGCGAAGCGGGCGATACAGCTGAACGTGTCCGGTGCATTTCACTCTCCGCTGATGGAGCCCGCCGCAGAAGGACTCCGGGCCTTCCTCGACGGCATCGAATTCGCGGACCCGGCCTTTCCGGTGATCTCCAACGCGACCGCGACACCCGTGACGACCGGGGCCGACGCCCGAGAGCTTCTTGTGCGGCAGCTCACGTCACCCGTGCGGTGGGCGGAGTCGGTCGGAGTGATGACCGAGGCGGGTGTAGACCGCTTCATCGAGGTCGGGGCGGGCAAGGTGCTCAGCGCCCTGAATCGCAGGAACGCGAAGGGCACGCCGAGCATCCCGTTGGGAGAGCCGGATGACTTCAACGCTCTGGAGAACTGACCATGGGGACGCGCGAACTCGAGGGGTCCGTAGCGATCGTAACAGGTGGGTCGCGGGGTATCGGCCGGGGTATCGCCGAGGCGCTGGCGCAGGCGGGTGCCCGCGTAGCGGTGGTGGGGCGCAACGGTGATTCCGCGTCGGCCGCTGCAGCGGAGCTCACCGGCGAGGGTCACGCAGGATTCGCATGTGACGTCGCCGACCCGGCTCAGGTGAACGCTACCCTCGCCTCGATCGAGGAAGCGCTGGGGCCGGTGGCCGTTCTGGTGAATAATGCCGGTATCACCCGGGACAATATTCTGATGCGCATGAAGGATGAGGAGTTCGATGAGGTGGTCGCGGCCAACCTCAAGGGTGCGTTCAATTTCACCCGTGCCGTCACCCGGGGAATGATGAAGCGACGGTCGGGTGCGATCCTCAACATCACGTCGGTGGTGGGGCTCACGGGCAACGCCGGGCAGGCGAACTACGCCGCGTCGAAGGCGGGGCTGGTGGGCCTCACGAAAAGCGTGGCGAAGGAACTGGCCTCTCGCGGCGTCCGGTGCAACGCGATCGCGCCGGGCTTCATCCGGACGGATATGACGGATGAGCTGACCGAAGCGCAGGTCGAGGGGCTGCTCCAGCAAATCCCGCTTGGCATCCTCGGGGAAGTCGAACAGATCGCCGGCGTTGCAAGGTTTCTCGTTGGGCCCGGGGCAAGCTACATTACCGGCCAGATTCTGGCGGTGGACGGTGGGATGGTCATGTAATCCTGCACGGCACCGCCATGTTCATGACATACGTTCTCAGCGCACTTTACTTCCACGGAGAGGTACCATGAGCGAGGCCACCGACGCGCGGGTCCGCGAAATCATCATCAACGAGCTCGGCGTCGAGGCCGAGAAAGTCACGGACGAGGCTTCGTTCGTGGAGGACCTGGGCGCGGACTCTCTCGACACGGTCGAACTCGTGATGGCCTTCGAGGAAGAGTTCGGGATCGACATCCCCGACGAAGATGCCGAGCAGATGCGCACCGTGGGTGACGCAATCAAGTACTTGAACGAGAACGCCGCGGGCTGACTCCGCAGGACCTCGTCCTGGTCAACCAACCCAGCAGTGCGGATTTACCATGAGTAACGACGGTCCCAAGCGCGTCGTGATCACCGGGATGGGCCTCGTGTCCCCGGTGGGCACCGATGTCCAGTCCACGTGGGATCACCTGCTCGCCGGAACCAGCGGTGGTGGCCCGGTCACCCACTTCGACGCGACCGAAGGCTTCGCCTGTCGCATCGGGTGCGAGGTGAAAGGATTCGACCCCCTCGACTACCTCGACAAGCGTGAGGTGAAGAGGCACGATCGTGTGTCTCAGTTTGCCGTAGCGGCGGCGGCGCAGGCGCTTGCACAGGCCGGGCTCGAAGGCGTGCCCGATGGCGGTGACCCCGAGCGATTCGGGGTCATCTTCGGAAGTGGGATCGGCGGTATCGGGACCTTCGAGGAGCAACATCGCAAGCTGATCGAAAAGGGGCCTGGCCGGGTGAGCCCCTTCTTCATTCCGATGTTCATTCCGGACATCTCCGCAGGGCTCATTTCCATCCGGTGGGGCTTCCGAGGCCCCAACTACGCCACGGTTTCGGCGTGCGCCTCCTCCGCGCACGCGATCGGCGACGCGATGCGCCACATCCGCCACGGCGACGCGGACGTCATGGTCGCGGGCGGAGCGGAAGCGACAATCACTCCCATGACGTACGCTGGATTCAGCTCGATGAAGGCGCTGTCGACGCGAAACGACGACCCCGC
>CALHIO010000314.1 GCA_938030915.1 uncultured Gemmatimonadota bacterium | reverse complement strand
AGAAGCCCGCGGCGAAGAAGGAACCGGCCGCGAAGAAGAGGCCCGCGGCAAAGAAGAAGTCCGCCGCGAAATCGGCGACCAGGACGTAGACGCTGGCGGGGACGCGGCCGCCGAGGATGTGATCGGCCAGCCTCGGCGCTGCAGCTGAGATCACGCGGCCGGGTGGGTGTATGCCTACCCGGCCGTCGTCGTCAGAAGACCGCTATAGTGCCGGGAGGTCCTTCGACGACCCGGCCGATGACGGCAGCGGCGGGGGTCCTGCCCTCGAGCGTCGCGACGACGGTATCGACGCTCCCCGCCGGGACGGCCATCAGAAGGCCACCCGAGGTTTGGGCATCCGCCAGGAGGATCCGAGAGACCTCGTCCAGCAAGTCTGCGAAGCGCACCTCGGCGGACACGTCTTCGAGGTTGCGCCTCGAGCCCCCCGGAATGTGACCGGCTTCGGCCAGGGCCCGAGCACCGGGGAGAAGAGGTACCGCCGATGCGTCGATCTCGGCCGCGACGCGGGACGCGCGTAGCAGACTCCGCATGTGTCCGAGGAGACCGAAGCCCGTGACGTCCGTACCCGCCGAGACTCCGGCGTCGGTCATGACGCCCGCTGCTTCAGCGTTCAACGTTGCCATCACCTCGACTGCCGCAGCGATCACGTCGTCCGGCGCCTCGCCCTTCTTGATGGCGGTCGCGATGACGCCCGACCCGATGGGCTTGGTAAGTACCAGGGCATCGCCCGGGCGCGCAGACGCGTTGGTGATCATGCGTCGCGGATCGACTTCGCCGACTGCAACGAGACCGTACTTCGGCTCCTCGTCGTCGATGCTGTGACCCCCGAGGGTCGGGATCCCGACGGCCCGCGTCACGTCGGATCCGCCTCTCATGATCTCCTCGAGCAGGCCCTCGGAGAGCAGCTGCCGGGGGAAGCCCACGAGATTCAGGACAAAGAGGGGCCGCGCCCCCATCGCGTAGATGTCGGAGAGGGCATTGGTCGCCGCGATCCGGCCGAAGTCGTAGGGATCGTCGACGATGGGCGTGAAGAAATCCGCGGTCACGACCAGAGCACGATCGTCTGAGAGACGGTAGACAGCAGCGTCGTCTCCGGTGACGTGCCCGACCAGGACGTTCGGGTCTTCGACGGGGAGCACGTGACGCAGAACCTGCGTCAGCTCGGACATGCCGAGTTTACACGCTCAACCGGCACCATGACTGAGCTGGGACAGCCGGATCTCCGGCCGCGTGTCCCGAGGCTCGTCGGTCATGCGATCTCCTCGTTGGCGTGAATGTTCGGATCGTCGCGTAAGGTCGAGCGGAAACACGGTGGCGTCCACGGGTACGCAACGTGCCCGCGCCTTCTCGCCGGCGTGGGAGAACCGTATCGGACGGACACGATCTCCTTGAGCGCTCCACAACGATCACCACGGCATCGGCTGGCCGACGAGCTTTCACGTTCGGAGGCGCAGCTCGATCTCGGGCGTGCGAGTCTGTTGATCGCTGCAGAAGAATATCCGCAGCTCTCGGTCGATCTGTACGTGGCACGTCTCGATCAGGTCGCGGAGGAGGTGAAGGACCGTCTGGCCAACGAGACCGCGCCGCTTGTCGTGCTCCAGGACCTCCTCAAGACGCTGTACGAGCGACGCAAGTTCGGTGGGAATCGGACGGCGTACTACGACCCTCGGAATTCCTTCCTGAACGATGTGCTCGACCGTGGTGTCGGAATCCCGCTGACGCTCGGGATCGTGCTGCTCGAGATCGGGTGGCGCCTCGGGCTCCCGCTCGAAGGCGTCAACTTCCCGGGTCATTTCCTGGTCCGCTATGCCGGGAGCGAGGTGCGCCTTCTGATCGATCCCTTCGACAGGGGAGAGATCCGGTTCGAGGACGAGGCCCAGAAGCTGCTCGATCAGGCGTATGGGGGTGCCGTGTCGATGCGGGAGGAGTTCCTGCGGTCGGCTTCGAAGAGGGACATGCTGGCGCGGCTGCTCACCAACCTGAAGGGCATCTACTCGAAGATCGGTGACGATCATCGTGCCCTCGGGGTCGTGGAGCGTCTGCTCATGATCTCTCCCACGTCGCCGACGGAGAGTCGCGCTCGCGGGATCCTCCTCGCCCGACTCGGGCGGCACGAGGATGCGGCCCAACAGCTGGAGGCGTACCTGCGGGTATCTCCGTCCGCGGACGATCGTGGGCATGTTCAGGCGATCGTCCGCGAGCTCCGATCCGGCCGATTCGAGGGAGACGAGGGACTGGAGTGACGGACTTCCCGGCGGCGAACAGCCGACTGCTTCCCGATCTTCTCGAGGCGGGGGGCGTGGCGACCGAGTATCACGGTCAGACTCTCGTGCGACATTTCGGTGACCCGTCCAGCGAGTATGCTGCGGCCACGCATGGGGTCGCGGTCTTCGACCGGAGTCATCGCGCACGTTGGACGGTGTCCGGTCGTGCCCCGGGTCAGATGCTCAGTGGTGTCCTGACGGGACGGATGCCGGACGTGCCATCGTGCGTCGACGAGGTCTCGAGCGGGGCGGGGACGTACCACGCTGTTCTGACGCCGAAAGGCAAAATGATCTCGGACCTGTGGGCGTACCGCCTGGGCGACGCGGACGTCGAAGCGTATCTGCTCGATGTCCCGGTCGCCGGCCGGGAGGGCCTACGGGCGCATTTTGGTCGTTTCCTGCCACCGAGGTTCGCTGCGGTGCGTGACGTCTCGGAGGAGACCGCGTCGGTATCGGTGGTCGGGCCGGATGCTGCAGCCGCGCTTTCCCGGCTCGCGCTGGGGCTTCGCGTCGAGGCGTCGACTCTGAGCGCTGCGGATGAGGGTAGCTGGCACGGCGTCGGAGCCGCGACGCTGGATGACAATGGAGGCGTGGAACGCCTTCTCGTCTCGCGTACCGGGGACGTCTGGCCGGATGCGTGGACCGTCTATGGTCCGGGCGACGCCGTACGTGCGCTGTGGGCCGCGCTGATCGCCGATGGCGCGACGCCGGCTGGTCTGGGCGTCTGGGGGACGCTTCGGGTCGAGGCGGGTCGACCGGTCTTCGGGACCGACATGGACGAGAACACGCTTCCCCCGGAGGCGGGCATCGTCGAACGGGCTGTCGATCAGACGAAAGGGTGCTACACCGGTCAGGAGGTCATCGTGCGCATCCGTGACCGGGGCCACGTGAACCGGCACCTCCGGGTGCTCGAACTCGGAGACATTCCGGCGCCGGCGAAGGGTGCCGAGCTTCTCGCGAACGATGGATCAGGCAAGGTCGTGGGCCACCTGACGTCGGTGGTACAGTCGCCAAGATCTCAGGGTGTGCTCGCGATGGGGTACGTCCGTCGAGGTGTCACCGAGGCCCTGCTCGGTGATCGAACGGTGCGAATTCCCGCCGACGACTGAGCGGCTCCGGTCGACGACCCCGGGGGTGGATGAGCGGCCGGCCGGGCCACTCGGGGCCGTCCGGTGCGCGGGTTACCTCTGAAGCTCGGCGAGTGCTGCCAGAATGTCTTCGTTCTCGGGACGGATCCGGTAGTTGACCTCGGTCATCTTCCAGTGGATGACGCCGTCCATGCCGATCACGTACGTCGTCGGGTGCGGGATGGCCCGTCCTCGCGGATCATCCTGGTTGTACAGGCCGTACCGGTTGATCACGGCAGCCCCCGGATCCGACAGCAGGGTGTAGTCCAGCACGAGCCCCTCGTTCTCCTCCGCGACCCGGTCGACCATCGCCTGCAGGTCGGCGACGTCGTCGGACGATAGTGCGATGATCTCCGTCGTACTCTGCGCCTCTTCGGGCAGGATTCCTTGCAGCTCACCGAGCTGCTGAGCGCAGTAGGGTCACCAGTGCCCTCGGTAGAAGACGAGGACGACGTTCTTCTCACCGCGGAAGTCGGAGAGCGTCACGGGTGCGCCGGCCAGCGACGCAAGAGTGAAGTCCGGAGCCGTCTGACCTTCCTGGACCCGCTCGAGATCGACCCCGGGCAGATCGTAGCCGTCAGCGGGACCGAAGACGATCTCCATCGGCTCCCCCTGGATCACCTCGTCCTGTGCCGTCTCCCCACCGGCGCATCCCATCATTCCCGCCAACCCGATCAGGGCGAATCCGCCGACTTTGCGCATGTTCGTTCTCCGGGCCGTGTTGATCAGCGTCGTCCAGCCATCCGACTGACGGTATGCCAGTTCGGTGTGGCCCGACAGGTGGTGCAGCCCAGCGGAGTGCTGCAGTGCGTTCACCACCCGGTCGAGCCAGCGGCTCCCTTGAACGGGCCGACCACCTCCGAGGTGATCCACCCTCCATAGAAGCCTCCCGGCTGGGGTGTCACCGCTTCCCCATCGATCGTGCACGCCAGCCGCGCGGGGTAGAACGACAGGTGACCACGAATCGAGTCGAATTCCGGAAATGGACGTTCGTACGACCAGCCGACCCGCTCGTGACGAGTCCCATCCGGAAGGACGACGGTCCAGTACGCGGCAGGACCTTTCCACTCGCAGAGGCTCGACCCGGCCTCTGCCTGGATCAGGCCGTCGTCGATGTCCGATCGCGGGATGTACACCGTGGGGGGACTCGCTGTCTCGAGAATGCGCACCGCACGTCGTGTCTCGGCGATGACGTGGTCGCCGTCGCGGACGACGATGTGTCGGGTGTCCGGGGCGAGGCGGGGCGGACGCGGGTAGTCCCACACGGACTCCTGACCGGGACCCGGCTCCTCGGCCCATGGTGGCCGTGAGGCACCGGTCCACGTCCATCCTGACCGGGCTCTGCGGAGCCAGTCCGGCACGGTACGATCGGACATGGCGTGAGTGTGCTCAGCTGGTCCGAGCCAGCCGATCCGCGACGATCAGGCCGCCGTGCTCACGCCCGTTTTCGATGAAGATCTTGTTCGCATTGTGACCGGCCGCGATCACCCCCGCCACGTACAGGCCGGGGATGTCGGTCGCCATCGTCGCCTTGTCGTGAGACGGGATACCGGTCTCCTCGTCGATGGAAACACCGAGCTCCACCAGCTGGCTGTGGTCCGAGCGCCACCCGGTCATCGCGACCACGAAATCGTTGTCGATCTCGGTCTCGGATCCATCGTCTTCGGAGCGCAGCACGACACTCGCCGGCTTCACCTCAGCCACGCGGTGTCTCCAGTACACGGGGATCTCTCCACGCTCGAGCCGGTTGGTGATGTCCGGGACGACCCACGGCTTCACGCCGCGATCGATGGTGTCGAGGAAGTGCACGAGGCTGACCCGCACTCCGTTCCGGTACATCTCCAGAGCGGCTTCCACGGCCGAGTTACCCGCACCGACCACCAGCACGTCCTGGTCGTAGTACGGGTACGGCTCCTGGTAGTAGTGTCGGACCTTCGAGGAGTCCTCCCCCGGTACATCGAGGACGTTCGGGGCCTGGAATCCACCGGTCGCAACGACGACGGCCGCCGCAGGATGGTCGTGTTCGGAGCCGTCTCTCCGCCGCGTGCGTACGGTGAAGTCACCCTCCGACCCGGAGATGCCGACGACCTCTTCGTACTGACGCACGTCGATGCCCCAGTGCTCGACGACCTTCCGGTAGTAGGCGAGTGCTTCGCGCCGCGTTGGCTTCGCGTCGGGGATCGTGAACGGGATGTCTCCCACCTCGAGCATGATGGCCGTGCTGAAGAACGTCATGTAGTAGGGGTAGCCGAGCAGGGAGTTGGTGATCGCGCCGCGATCGAACAGTACGCACGACAACCCTGCGTTCGCCGCCGCCGCGCCCACGGCGATCCCGCACGGACCTGCGCCCACCACGATGAGTTCGTATCTGTCATTCATGGCAGGACGTTACCCCGTCTCGAACATCTGTTCCGGTCAGGCCGGAGGTCGCAGAATCCAGCATGACAACAGCTGAATCCGAAGCCCGCAAGGCTCTCAACCGATTGCGTCGTGCCGCCGAGAAGGCGGAGCGCGAGATGGACGCGCTCGAGGGCGCGCTCTCGCGTGCGGAGGGGACCGACTTCCCCTCCGAGACGTACGAAGACGTGAATACGTCGATTCGCCGCATCCTGGATTTCACCGACGAGGAGGCGGCCCGACTTCAGGAGAAGATCCTGCACTCGGGCGGGCTGGAGCCCGGGCGGGTTCGACGCGGGTGAGGTCGGTCGGGATGCAAGCCGATCCCAGTTCTGAACGCACGTGAGGCAGGGGGTACTTCGATGAAGCGACGCACATTCGTTCGTCACGCGACGGTTGCCGGGGTGGGTATGGCTACGGCACCCGTCTTCGGTGGGCAGCGGCTCGTCGCGGACACGATCGAGGGCGCTCCGGCGCTGGTCGGTCTCGGGCAGCGGGCGGATCTCGTGCTCCGGGGCGGCATCGTATTCGATGGTACGGGTGCCGCACCCCGGTCGCTCGACGTGGCCATCACGGGCGACCGGATCACGGCGATCAGCTCGAACCTGCCGGCGGGCGGCGAGGAGCTCGATGTGACCGGACTGGCCGTCGCGCCGGGCTTTGTCGACATCCATTCGCACGCGGACATGAACCTCTTCGTGAACCGCAACGCGGAGAGTCGGATCCGGCAGGGTGTGACGCTCGAGGTCGTCGGACAGGACGGCGGCTCGATCGGTCCGTGGTCCGACGCACAATTCGAGTCGAATCGGGACAGCTGGCGCCGCCGCGGCGTGGAGATCGACTTCCGTGACCCGGCCGGCTTCGTGGAGCGGATCACACGCGAGGCGCCCGCGGTCAACGTCGCGTCGATGGTCGGCAACGGGGCGCTGCGAGGCCTGGTGGTGGGGAACGAGGATCGCCCGGCGACGCCGGCGGAGATCGAGCGGATGCAGGATATCCTGAGCGACCTGCTCGAACGCGGCTGCGTCGGCCTCTCGTCCGGTCTCGAGTACACACCGAGTGGCTTCGCGGACGCGGCCGAGCTGGTGGCGCTGGCCAGTGTCCTCGTCGGCACGGGGCTGCCGTACGCTTCGCACATGAGGAATGAGGACGACCGACTGCTGGGCGCCGTCGAGGAGGCGCTTCACGTCGGCCGGGTCGCCGGCGTGCCCGTGCAGATTTCTCACCTCAAGGCGCAGGGGCAGCGGAACTACTGGAAGGCGGAGGCGGCCCTGGATCTCATCCAGCGGGCGAGCGACGACGGCGTCGACGTCCACTTCGATCGGTACCCGTACACGGCGTACGCGACCGGCCTCACCAACCTCTTCCCGAGCAGCTACCGGGCAGGGGGCAGTCAGGCCTTCCTGGCCCGCCTTCGCGCCCCGGAGACCGCGGCGGTGCTCGAGGACGCCGCGCGGGACAAGGTCGCTCTTCTCGGGGATTGGAATTCCGTACAGATCTCGAGCACGAACGACGAGACGGCGTGGGCCCGGGGGCGACTCCTCGGTGACCTCGCGCGCGAGCGTGGGATCGATCCGTACCTGCTGACGCTGGAGCTACTCGAGGCGAATGGAGGCGGGGTCGGCATGATCGGCCACGGGATGGGAGAACAGAACACCGCGATGATCCTCTCCCATCCACTCGGCATGCTGTGCTCGGACGGTGGCGCATACGCGCCGTACGGACCGCTTTCGACCGGGGCACCGCACCCGCGCGGATATGGCTCCTTTCCCAGGCTGCTCGGCCACTACGCGCGTGACACCGGCGCACTCACCCTCGAATCCGCGATCCACAAGGTGACGAGAATGCCCGCGCTGAAGCTGGGCATCGAGGATCGGGGCATACTGCGAATGGGCGCCCATGCGGACGTCGTCGCGTTCGATCCGGATACGGTGGCGGATCGAGCCAGCTTCGATGATCCGCACCAGTATCCGACGGGCATCCCTCACGTGGTCGTCAACGGCGCGCTCACCCTGCGTGATGGTGAGCACACGGGAGCGCTGGCTGGTCGAGGGGTGACCGCGGGCTGAAGCTGGGCCGCAGGCTCTCTGAACGCCGTGGGGCCTAGAAGCGGTAGGTGTAGTTCACCTTGATCGACGCGCCGCGGGACAGCGTGTTGTACGCGTAGTCGTTCGGGTCGAGGAGATCGAGGAGCTCTCGGCGCCAGTTCTGCGTGTAGACGAAGTACACGTCATTGCCTGGCTTCACGATCCACCGAAGGCGCGAGAAGAGGCCGACGATCTTGGACTGATCGTCGTACTGCACCTGGCCCGTGATGGCCACCCATGGCGACGGGTTCCAGTCCGTCGACAGCTCGTAGAGAGATGCGGTGAAGTCGCCACCAGGAAGCTGCACGTCGTTGTACTGGATGTTCGTCGAAAGGCTGACCCCGGGGTTCGGACGGAAGCTGACGCGGCCACCGTACTGCTGTCGGTCGCCGTCCCAGAACCCGCCGACGGTGGCACCACCGAAGAACGACACCCGGCGCCGTCCCGAGGTACGACCGAAGATACGGTATTCCCAGATCGTGTAGTCGCCGGGGACGACGCTCAGACCCGAACTCGGCGAGAATTCACGGTCGAGGTACTCGTACGTCTGCGTCGCCTGAATGTCGAAGCCGTCCCCGCTCTCGAAGTCGAGGCCCAGGACGTTGATCTGCCACTGCCGCTCTGCGACGCCGCCTCTGCCCCCGAGGACGTACGGGTCGGCCCCCGGGAAGTCCGCATCGAGGCTGACGAGCTCCCGGAATTGCGCGGAAAAGCTGAGTCGGCGCAGCCACGGGATCGACGGGGTTCGGGGGCTCCATCCGATCCGCGGCTCGATCCGTCGGAAGTCGTTCCGTGTTACGAAGCCGACCGCCGGGCTGTAGTCGTCGCCGAACTGCCGGTACGAAACGTGGGCCGTCCAGATGTCGTTCGGATAGTTCAGACGGAAGCCGTTCGCGCTCAGGTCTTCGAGGCTGTGATCGATGTAGCCGGGATCGCCCTGCGCGAGCGGGTTCGAGTTCCAGACGAAGAACGCCTCGAGTTCGAGGTTCTTGTTGCCGAGGAAGTTCCGCGTCTTGAAGTCGAGATCGACGCCAGCGGTGTGCCTGTCGATGGCGTCGAAGCCATCGGCGTCCGGAGAGGTCTGGCGCAGCGTGTAGATGGCGCCGACCGCGGATTGCTCCCAGAGCTTCCTGCGCACGCGTGCGACGGTGAAGGCCTCACTCGGAACCGTTACGTCGTCTTCGATGAACGAGCTGTAGTAGTCCTGCTCCGCGGTCCCGATTCGATAGAAGCCGAGCTCGAACGGACCGGCCTGACCCGTGAGCCGCGTCCCGTAGTTGATCGGGATCTGCTGGCCTGACGTCAGTCCGATCCTGCGGGAGAAGAAGGGCGACGGCCCGCTGCGGGGCGCGAAGCTGAACACGCCCGAACCCTCGAGGAAGAAGTCACGCTGCTCGGGCAGCCGGATCGGGAAGCGGGTGAGGTTCACGCGACGCTGGTCACTCTCGACCTCGGCGAAGTCGGTGTTGAGGCTCACCGAGGCGCGGAGGCTCGAGGTAAGGCTGTAGTTCACGTCGAGTGACACATCGCCCGGGTATGTCGTCGGGTCGGGCGCGGTCGGATCGGTGGGGTCGGCGGGTGCCACGTAGCGGTAGTTGCCGATCGCCGACGGAACCGCCTCGAGCCCGAGGCCCTGCGACAGGTTCTGCAGGCCTTCCAGCCGGCCCGCGAAGACCGGCTTGAACAGGCCCTCGCTCCGGCGCCAGCCACGCCAGAGAATCTCTTCGTTCCTGCGTCGGATCGTGCGCTGGAAGTTGATCCCCCACTCGGACTGGTTGGGGTTGAAGTTCAGCGTACGGAAGGGGATCTGGATTTCTGCGGACCAGCCATCCGGACGCATCGCGGTGCGCGCCTCCCAGATACCGTCCCACGCCTTGTTGATCCCGCCACCGCCACCCCCGAAGCCGCCCCGGCCACCGCCACCGGTGATGACGCCGTCACCCATGAGGCCGGCCGCGTTGATCTCGAAGAAGTAGCCGGTTCGACCGTCCAGGAAGGTGTCGAGGATCCACATGAACCGGTCGTCGGTCCCGAGCGAAGCATCGCGCTCCCGCTGGAATGCGAGGACCTGCTCGGGATCATCGAAGACGATCGCGCCGATGTAGAGGTTGTCGTCATCGAAGACGACTCTGATCTCCATCCGCTCGGACGGATCAGCTCCCTCGACCGGCTCCTGCTGGGTGAAGTCCGTGATCGGCGTAGCGCTCTGCCAGACGGTCTCGTCGATGCGCCCGTCGAGATTGATCTCCAGGCTTCCCGACGGGCGAAACGCGCGCAGTGCGATATCAGCGGCGCTGATGCTCGTATCCGTCGGGGAATTCTCATCCTGGGCATGTACGCCCGTCGCCATCGCGCCGGCGAGCGCGGCGACGACGAAGGAGCGAAGGCCGATGTGTAGGATGGGCCGGGGCATGGCACTCAGGTTGAGGGCAAGCGCACTGGGACGACAACAAGATGACACCGTCGAGGTCGTCCATGTTGGCGGTCAAGCCTAGCTTTTTCACATGTCGACGGAATGGGATGCATGTGCACGGCGCCTCGAGGAACGATTCATGGTCGCCGCAGGAGCGGACGGGTGGCTCGAGGCGTGGAGCGAAGATGAGTTCGGCGCGCGGGCGTCCGAGGTGTTCTCCTGGCAGTTCGAGCTATGCGCACCGTATCGAGCGTTGTGCGAGCGCCGCGGTGTCACGCCCGAGTCGGTCCCGGAGTGGCGTGAGATTCCGGCTGTCCCTGCGACCGCATTCAAGTACTTCGACTTCGTGTCCGTGCCGTCGGAGCGCACGGCTGCCGACCCCGACGCGATCTTCGAGACCAGCGGGACCACGCAGGGCACCGGGCGGCGAGGTCGGCACGTCGTCCCGTGTGCACGCCTCTATCGGGCGTCGTTCCATCACCCGTTCCGGTTGGCGCTCCTGCCGGACGTCCAGCGGTTGCCGGTGGTATCTCTCATCCCGTCCGCGACGGAGGCTCCGCGCTCGTCTCTGTCGTGGATGGTCGGGATGGCGGTCGAGGATTTCGGTGCCGGCGTCGAGTGGCTCGTAGACGGAGACGGGACGTGGCGGGCCGACGCATTCGATGTCCTGCGCGCAGCGGGTGCTCCGGTCCTGTTGCTCGGGACTGCGCTCTCCTTTGTCCACCTGCTCGAGCGCGTCGCCGAGGGTGAGATTCAATTGCCCGCAGGCTCCCGGATCATGGAGACCGGGGGCTTCAAGGGAGCCCGGCGGAGCGTCGCGAGGCACGAGCTGTACGCCGCCATCGCGGCTCACACCGGTGTCCCCGAGCACCGGATCGTGAACGAGTACGGCATGACCGAGCTTCTCTCCCAGATGTACGAGCCCGTGCTGATCGACGGCCCGGAGGCTCAGGGGTGGCACGTGGCACCTCCCTGGCTTCGCGTGCGAGTTCTCGACCCGACTTCCCTGGACGAGCGTCCCGAGGGTGAGGAGGGGATCATCGCCTTCATGGATCTCGCGAATCTCGGGTCCGTGAGCCACATCCTGACCGAGGACGTCGGGGTCATGGACGGCGGCCGTCTGCGACTCCTCGGGCGTGTACCGGGATCCGAGCCGCGCGGTTGCTCCCGTGCGATGGACGACCTGATGGCCGCTGCGGAGCCCTCACCGCGAGCGGACGGGACCTGATGACCGACCTCGACCGCGCTTCGATGGAGGCCGATCTCACGTCGGTGAAGGCCGATCTCGCGAAAGGCCGCGAGGCGCTCCTGAGCCGATCCGCGGTCGAGATCGCGCAGCTTGTGGGCCGAGTCGGGTCGCGCTTCGCGGATCCCACCGACCCGGTGCGCCAGGCGGCGCTCCAGGCGCTGCCCGCGGAGGCCGCGCTCTCCTCCGAGCTGGCCGAGGCGATCCTCGATGGAATGGCTGCCGACTGGACGGAGGAGCGGATCACGCAGCTCCTGCTGGCCGAGTTCGACGATCCGGGCGTTCTGGATGGAGTGGTCGTTCGTCGTGCCCGCTCCGTGATGGCATTCGGCCCCGTGCTCTGCGTGCAGATCTCGTCTGGAGGGGTGCCGGGGGTGGGTGTGAACGCGCTGATCCGAAGCCTTCTGGTCAAGTCACCGACTTTGATCAAGCCCGGAGCTGGAGACGTGGTACTCACGCGGCTTTTCGCAGAGGCGTTGGCGGAAGCCGACCCCGCGCTCGGTGCAGCGGTTGCTGTCCGATACTGGCCCGGGGAGGAGCACGCGTGTACCGCGGTGGCTCTGGAGGGAGCGGATCTGGTGGTTGCGTACGGCTCGGATGCGTCGGTGCGCGCCGTTCGTGATCTGATCCCGGTCACCACTCGCTTCGTGCCGTATCACCACCGCTTCGGCGTCGGTATCGTCGGTCGGGAGGCACTCGGGTCGGGCGTGGAGGAGGTGGCGCGGGACGTGGCGAGGGCGGTCGCGATGTTCGAACATCGGGGCTGCGTGTGTCCTCACGTCGTCTTCGTCGAGCAGCACGGTCAGGTGGTGCCCGAAGCCTTCGCGGAGCTCGTTGCCGCCGCTCTCGCGGACGTCGCGCGGGCGTGGCCGGGTCCGGCCGACCCGGCCGTCGTGCAGGTCGAGGCGGCGGCGCTCGCTCAGGCCCGGGGCACCGTGGAGAT
>CALHIO010000313.1 GCA_938030915.1 uncultured Gemmatimonadota bacterium | reverse complement strand
GGTAGGCCCAGTAGGCGGGGGTAGCGAGGATCAGGTTCGGCGCGAAGCCGTAGTCCCGACCGGCGACCCAGACGTCGTTCACGGCGTCCGAGAACGAGGTCGAAGTGTGAGCGGCGCCAGCCTTCACGGCGTCGGCGATCTGCACCTCAACCTGGCCGTAGTACTGATCGACCATGCGACCGTAGGCGTAGGAGATGAAGTCGATCACCGAACGCTCCTGCACGTCCTGGTGGATCGCGAGGGCGTACGACCAAGGAGCCACCTGAGTGGTCTTGGTACCGACCGTCATCTTCTGCGAAGCGGCGGGGCTGTCCCATGCACGCCACCCGTCGTAGCCGTCGATGCGGTCCTCACGAGGGGCGATGATGGTCTTGCCGTCACCGGGGAGCGCCCGCTTGCCAAGAGCGGCGTGCAGCGTGCGCGGGTTGCTGGTCTGGTCGAGGATGGTGTTCTCGAAGACCTCTGGGATCAGACCTGGGACGTCCGTCGTCAGGTCCTGATCGAGAGCAGCCATGATCTCCACAGCCTTGCTCTCGCCACGCATGGCGCGAATCTGGGTTGAAACGAACTCACCGAGAGATAGGTTGATCTTCGGCTTGGGGAGCGAAGCCACGACGACTTCCTCCTGGACGACCTCTTCGGTCGACTCCATAGTTGCGACCTCCTGGCCGTCAGTAGGGTCGGACTCACCGCGAATCTCATCGTTCGGTGCGTCCTCGGAAGCCGTCACTTGTGTGACAGCGGCATCGGCGAAAGCCGGAATGGCCACGAGGCTCACTTCCATCAAAGAAGCGGCCCGGACGTGGCTGACGCCTTCGACGTCATCGAAATCGACGACGTTGACACCAACGGAAAGACCGCCACGGCTGCCAGAAGCAGCGGTAGCAAGAGCGGTGTCGCCCTCAGGAGTCTCGTCCACGCGGAACGTGGCGATCGACCCGTCATCTCCGTCAGAGAGATCGACCATGACACCAACCGGCTTGGCCGTGTCGTGGTCCAGAAGTAGAGGTGTGAGGGCACGGCCCTTAGCGAGCGAGCCCTTCTTGAAAGAGTAGGTGGTGCCGTTCAGCTCGGCGGTCTTGCCGAACGGGACTGCAACACCCGTGATGGTGCGCGACTCCTTGTCGGATTGCGCCACATCCACATCGAATCGAAGCATTAGACCTCACCTGGATTCAGATTGGGGTTGGTATTCGGCGTGTCCATCGGCGGAAGGCCGAGGAACGACCGCGCCTCATCCACGGCGATCACTCCGCCGCCGACGAGGTCAATGGCCCACGAGACCGAAGCCTCGGGGTCATTCCTTAGGTAACTCGCGACGTCGAAGACGATCGCCTGCCCTGAGGCGGTCACGTCGTCGCGGGTTAGCGTCTGCTCGATACAGCGCAGGTACGGGTACACAGCCTGCTTGACGAAGTTCGTCATGTTCTGGCTGACGTTGCTGTAGAGCAGAGCGGTTGAATTGCCAGATGGTGAAGCGCTCACCATGCTCACGGGCACCGAGAACAGGCGGGCGATCTCGGTGGCCGCGAGGGAGCGAGCCTCCACCATCTGCATGTCAAGCGCCGAAGAGGCGCCGTGGCTCTCGTACGTGGCGCCCTGCAGAAGAGCGATTGCGTTCGTCTTCCGCGCGTCCTGGAACGTACGAATCAAGTCCTGAGCCTCGTGTGGCCCGAGTTCAGAACCCTGGTTGTAGATGATGCCTGCGGGGAGGTCAGTCGCCACCATGCGGGCGGCGGCTTCCTCGAGACCCTTGGCCTTGGTTAGCACGTCCGCGCCGTAACGCAGGATGCCCTCGTGCTCTATCTCGAACCAGATGATGTCCTCGGGATCGACCTGGACACCGTTGATGACGTAGTACTTCACGCGGCTGTAGTCCGCGAGGTTGTCGCTCAGCTCCACCTGCACATCGTTGATCGGAACGTGGCGCCCCCGCACGGGGAGACCCTTCGGGTTGCGCTCAGTCGGGATGCCATCCCTGGAGAGCACGAGCCACGCGGCCCTGCCGTAGAACATGAGGTCGCGCAGGGTGTGGCCTAGCGTGGTGGTGTAGGTCGCGTCGGGATCGACTTGCCGCATCATCCAGACGGGCGGAAGTTCTTCGACGCCCCGCACTCGCTTCGGCTTGATCTGTGCGGCGGTGCCGGTGATCAGGTTCACGCACGAGGCGAACGTCGGCAGAGACATCGCTAGGTGCGCCGGATACGACGGCGAGTTGGTTAGACCGGAGAAGTCAGCGACGGCCAGGGAGCGACTCTGACCGCCGCCGGACGCAGCGAACGATGCACGGCTGGTGTCGTTCGGCGTCGGACGGGCGATGGAGGACTCCGTCCCTTCTCCGAACCCGAGAGATGCTTTTAGGATCTGGCTAAGATGCACTTCCTACAAAAAAGCATCCCAATCTGACACGAGAAAGCGCGTCCCGCAGCCGCACAGAACAACACTTTCCCCTGCAGGGGTAAAAGATATTGTAGCAGCGGATCCGGACGACCGGTCGTGCCACTCAAGAGACGTGGAACGCCGACGGGCGGCGGATTCCCCTCTCGGGATCGATGAGGCGGGCCACGGCCCAGACGAGGCAGCGAGCCAGATAGATCGGCTTCTGGCCGGTCTTCGCCTGCGACAGGAATGACTTGCCCTCGGCGGCGTGGTGCGGCACGGCGGACAGCACCTGCTCGCTGAGGTTCGCATCCCCGAAGTGATGGAGCTGTCCCTCGAGGATCATCTCGCGGGCGGGACCGAAGCCCGCGACCGAGTAAGCGCCCTTGATCTCGTAGTCGATCATGTGCGGAATCTCCGGCAGGCGGAAAGCCGCGTGGTGGCAGACTTCGACATCGCGGTTCTTGTCGCAGAACTCAGTCAGCCACTTGTAGAAGTTCGGGTACGAATCGAACGTCCATGACTCGACCCAGATCTCGCCCTTGCTGTCCTTCGTGGCCAGCAGCGCACCGATCGGGGCGCCGTGGATCGACACCTCGCACACCAGCACGCGGTCGCCGTTCGGGGGCGCCCCTAAGGTCAAATC
>CALHIO010000312.1 GCA_938030915.1 uncultured Gemmatimonadota bacterium | reverse complement strand
GCTGCTCCACAAGCTCGGTGTGAACGACATCGAGGCCTTCGGGGACAGCACGGGTACGTTCGCACTCTGAGGATGAACTGATCGGGAGCGTGAGCTTCCGGGAGAACTCCATGTCGAAGCAATCCACGATGGTCCGTCTGGCCTCGATCCTCGGCTTGAGCCTGATACTCGCGGCCGCGACACCGCCGGAGGCACCTGTCGCCGATGCGGCGCAGGCCGGCGACATCCAGCAGGTCCGCGCTCTGCTGCAGCAGGGCGCAGATGTGAACGCCGCGCAGGCCGATGGACTGACGGCGCTGCACTGGGCCGCGATGAACAACCACGGTGACATCGTCGACATCCTGCTGTACGCGGGGGCGACCGTTCGCCCGCTCACGCGGGTGGGCGGATACACGCCGCTTCATCTCGCGGCACGGGCGGGCCACGCCGAGATCGTGACCAAACTGGTCGCGGGTGGTGCGGATCCGAACGGGTGGACCGCGACCGGCGTGACTGCCGCGCATTTCGCGGCGCAGTCCAACTCCGGGGCTACGATTCGTGCACTCGCCGAGGCAGGTGCGAACCTCGACGTGACGGATGGCTTCCAGAGCCGCACGCCGCTCATCTTCGCGGCTGCCCGCAACTCGACCGATGCGGTGGCTGCGCTCCTCGAACTCGGGGCGAACCCGTCGATCCAGACGGACCTGAACGACTACACGGTGCGCAACGACTTCGACCGCGACGACCGGGCCCATCGGGCGCGGATCCGCGCGGCCGAGGCTGGCGAGGACGTCGTGCAGAACGACAACGCCGACCGACTCGCCCAATTTCAGGGCCAGCAGCCGACGCCTCCCGACTCGGCCCAGGCCGAGGAGGAAGAAGAAGAGGAGGAGCCTGCCGAGGAAGAGAAGGAAGAAGAGAAGCCGGCCGAACCTCCGATCCGGGCACTCTCCTCCACCGAGCAGATCGGTGTGCAGGGTGGCTTCACTGCCCTTCACTACGCAGCTCGTCAGGGCCACATCGAGTCGGCCCAGATGCTGCTCGACCACGGTGCGGACATCGACCAGCTCTCCGGCGGCGACCAGTCGAGCCCCCTGCTCGTCTCGGTCATCAACGGCAACTATGATCTGGCAAAGATGTTCATCGAGCGTGGCGCCGACGTGAACCTCGTCAGTGACGACGGAGTCGGTCCGCTCTTTGCGACGCTGAACATCGAGTGGTCGCTGCGGACGTGGTATCCGCAGCCCCAGATGTATCACACCCAGGCGACATCCTACCTCGACCTCATGGAGGTTCTCCTCGAGGCAGGCGCCGATCCCAATGCGCAGACCAGCACCCACGTCTGGTATGCCGCATACAACGCGGGTCGCATGGGCGTGGACTTCACGGGTGCGACGCCGTTCTGGCGGGCTGCCTACGCGACCGACGTGACGGCAATGCGTCTGCTGCACTCGTACGGTGCGGACCCCGACATCTGGACGACAAAGCTTCCGAGCCGTCGCCGCTTCTTCGATCCGGGAAATCCGGCGGCCAATACGGGTGCCGATGAAGAAGAGCTCGATCCCTCGGGCCTTCCGCCCGTCCCGGTCGGCGGCCCCGCCGTCCACCCGATTCACGCTGCGTCCGGCGTCGGTTTCGGTACCTCGAGAGTCGCGCAGCAGCACCGGAGCGTCCCCGACGGCTGGCTTCCGGCGATGAAGTACTTCGTCGAAGAGCTCGGCGTAGACCCGAACCTGCGGGACATGGATGGCTTCACGCCCATCCACCACTCGGCCGCCCGTGGAGACAACGAGACGATCATCTACCTCGTTGAGCAGGGAGCGGACGTGACACTGGTCAGCCGGCGTGGTCAGACAACGGCCGACATGGCGAACAGCCCCGAGCAGCGTGCCCAGCCGCATCCGGCGACGATCGCGCTGCTCGAGAAGCTCGGGTCCCACAACAACCACAACTGCCAGTCCTGCGGGACGGGCGGGAACTGATCAGCGCTCTGGCGCGGAACGGAGCGAAGGAATGACTCGGACTCTGGTGCTCGGCGCGGTGCTCGCCTTCGTGGCGTTCCCGTTGGCCGCCGAGGCGCAGGATACCCAGTGGAACCGGTACACGCTCGAGGACCTGGGCGGCGTCTTCATCCGGATCGAGTCGAATGACGCATGCGCAGCAGCGGGTGCGACGGCCGCGGCCTACGAGGCGGACGTCTCTCTCAAGCTGATCGAATCCGAAGTCGGTGTTCTGACGATGGAAGAGATGCTCGCGCATCCTGCCATGCCCGAATTGCGTGTCACGCTCGATTGTGCGGCCGGTTCGAATGGTGCCAGTGGCACGATCGCCTACTCCGTGGCGCTGAGGGTCCAGCAGTCCGCCCAGATGCTTCGGGATACCCAGATCACCCTGCCCGAGGCGGTCACGTGGTTCCACACCACCGTGGGCATGACCTCCGAAGGTGGTGCCACCGATACGATCGGTTCGTCTTTGATGTCGAGCATCGACGTCTTCGCCGAAGCATGGGCAGCGATCAACGCCGAGGACGAAGGCGGCGTCTGATTTCATAACACGACAGCATCTCGGGCGGGTGGGTCTTCGGACCTGCCCGCCCGTCCTGCTTTCAGGACAACCACTTGCCGCATCTCCGGGCGCCGGCCCAATCTGTCGCGAACCGCTCTCCAGGAGACCCCATGCGACGTTCTCGTTTCGCCCCTGCTCTCGCCCTCGTGACCGCCCTCGCGTCCCTCGGCCTCACGCCTTCGGCCGCATCCGCGACGTGGTCCGTGATCGCGGTCGATCTAGCTACGGGGCGCGTCGTGGTCTCGTCTGCCACCTGCGTCGCCCAGGGACGCTTCGCCGGCTTCCCGGCGCTGGGCCTCATGGATATTCAGGCTATCGTGGTCCCCGGTGTGGGGGTCGCGGCGGCCCAGGCCGGTGTCGACAACACTCGCGCCAACCAGAACCTGATCTACGAACAGCTGAACGCCGGCACGGATCCTCGCCTCATTCTCGATATGCTGCGGGCGGACCCGAGCATCGAGCGTCGGCAATTCGGCATTGTCGACATGCAGGGCCGGTCGATCGGCTTCTCAGGGTCTGGGAACGGTGCGGCCTCCAGCTCGGTTCAGGGACAGGTGCCTGGCACGCAGATCTTCTACTCCGTGCAGGGCAACATCCTCGCGTCGGACTACGTGGTCACCAATGCCGCTCGGGCCCTCGAGGACGCAGACGGCGATATCATCGACAAGGTCATGGCCGCCATGGAGGCGGCGGACGACGCAGGGGGTGACCGCCGCTGCACATGCGAGACCGCGCCGGTGCCGGATGCCGCGTGTGATGGTCGCAATGCTCACGTCGCGTACATCCTCGCCGCGGACCGCGATGACCCCGAAGGCGACTCGTTCAACGACGGCGAGTACTTCATGTACATCGATGTCACGGACGAGAACATCGAGTCGCACGAGAACGGCAACCCGGTCATCACCCTCCGCATGCGCTACGACGCGTGGAAGGAATCGAACCAGCAGGAATGAGGCCCCGCAGGGGCAGGATCAGCGCTCGTCTGGCGGTGGTCGCGAATCTCCGAGAATACGGCGCCATCGTGATCCTCTGCGGACCCGAGGCGCCGTCCTCGTTACTTGCCCATCCCGGAGAGAATGGCGGCCACCGTCTGAT
This sequence comes from uncultured Gemmatimonadota bacterium, assembly GCA_938030915.1. Taxonomy (GTDB): domain Bacteria; phylum Gemmatimonadota; class Gemmatimonadetes; order Longimicrobiales; family Gaopeijiaceae; genus UBA2589. The sequence goes on along the minus strand of CALHIO010000312.1, from coordinate 10,502 downwards.
CCGTCCTCCACTGCATCAGTTCTTCACCGACGGTGATGGTTCGGCCCAGCGGCACGAGCGAGACGCCGTTGATGGATGCACGACCGGCCTGAACCCGCTCTTCGTACCGGACGGTCTCGGGATCGACGGCAGCCTGCATGGCGGTCAGCCAGTAGTTGTCGTGCCAGCCCTCGCTCTCCTCGTAGATGCCGAACGTCTCCTCCATGTGCCGCTGCACACCGGCGTTGTCGTAGAACTCCGGAATGAAGAGCGCCTTCGACGTGCCCCATTCTGCGTTCAGACGTTCCGCCGCATTCTGCATTCCCGTCTGGTTCCCGCCGCTGTCACCGATATAGACGATCCAGTCGAAGCCGTGCTGATGCAGGCTGCGGCCGACGTCCTCGAGCATCGCCTCGAAGGTCTCCTGGCGGACGCTGAGGGTGCCAGAATACCTCATGTGGCCCGTCGGTGGGTTGATGCCGCCCTCGGGGACCAGCTTGATGACCGGAGCGCAGAGCGCGTCTCCAAGCGTACGGGCGATCCGCTCACACATGCCCTCGAGTACGTAGTTGTGCTTGCCCATCGCCACGTACGGGCCGTTCTGCTCGATCCCGCCGGTGGGAACGATCGCCGTGCGCTTCCCCTCGGCGAGCGCATCGCGGATCTCGATCCACGTCATCTCTTCGATCCAGATCGTGTTCAGCGCCGGGATGGGGCGCTCCATCACCAGTTCCTCCTCCACCTCGAGCTGTGCCGAGGTCGGCGCGACGACGCCGCCGGTCAGGCCGAGCGCGACGAGAATCGTGACAAGAACGCGGGATGTGCTCATAGTGTGCCCTCCATTTCGATGAAGTCGGTCATTCTACGGCAGGAAAAAGGACATGGCGAACCGCCCCTCACCCCTCCTCCTCATCCTCTCTCTCGTGGCCTTCGGCTGCGGCGAAGGCGGGACGGACGAGGCGACGTCGGACATGACCGACGCGAACGTCGACATCCCCGCCGATCAGCAGATCCGTACGGGCGATCCGTACGCTCGCGGCTACACGGACGAGGACTTCCCGCGGATTCAGGAACTCGCGGCCGGTGTGTACTCGTATGAGCAGTTGCGCTCCGCCGGCGAAGAGAAGTTCACCACCGTGAGCATGTTCGTCGTAACCGACGAAGGTGTCGTCGTGGCGGATGGCCAGGGGAATCTCGAAGAGACCCAACGGATGATCGACCACATCGCCGACATCACGGATCAGCCGATCACGGATGTTGTCGTGGCGTCCGACCACGGCGACCACACGGCGGGTAACGCGGCGTTCCCTGCGGGAGCACGGTTCTGGGCACACCCGACTTCGGCAGCCGCACTCGAACGCATGGCCGAGAACAATGCCGACCTGCCTATGGTCACCCATCAGGTCTCCGATCTCGAAGTCCTTCAGATGGGTGGTCGGGACATCCATGTCCAATTCCTCGGCCGTGCCCATACCGGTGGTGACCTCGTCGTCTATCTGCCGGCCGAAAAGATCATGTTCATGAGCGAGGCGTATCTGCACCGGATCTTTCCGGCGATGCGGTCCGCCTTCCCCTCGGAGTGGATCGACATGATCGAAGCCGCTCAGGCCATGGATGTGGACATGTACGTTCCGGGCCATGGCTTCGTCGACCATCCGTCGGTGCTCGACGAGGAACTCGAGGTCTTCCAGGGTGCGATCCGAACCGTCATCGCCGAGGCTCATCGATGGCACGAGGAGGGATTCGACCTTCAGGACGCGATCGCGGGTGCGACGTTCGGCCCCCTCGAGACGTGGTCCCTGCGCGAGAGCCAGGGTGACCGCGCCCTCCAGCAAGTCTTCGCCGAGATCGAGGGCAACCTTCCCGGGGCCAACTGATGACCAGCTACAGCTCGTTGATCACGACCTCCCGTGACCGCGCCGGCAACGACCCGATCTTCATCTGGAACGGTGAGGCGCGCGCCCGGGCCGCGGCGGGGGACGACATTCTCAACGCGACCATTGGTGCGCTGATGAATGACGACGGAACGCTTTCGAGCCTTCCGACCGTCATCGACACGCTGAAGCGTCTGACGACGTCTGCCGTCGGCGGCTACGCACCCATCTCCGGGCTTCCGTCGTACCGGGAGGCTGTCGTGCGGGACCTCTTCGAGGATGGTCCTCTCGCAAGCCAGGCCACGGCCGTGGCCGCACCAGGAGGCAGCGGCGCCGTCTACGCGGCCGTCGTGAACTTCCTCGACATCGGTCAGAAGATGCTCGTCCCCCAATTCTTCTGGGGGCCCTACCGCGAGATCACCAACCACTCGGGTCGTGGCCTCGATCCGTTCACGATGTTCGATGAGGACGGCGCCTTCGACATCGCCGGGATGAGTGCGGCCATCGATCGGCACCTCGAGACTCAGGGCCGGGTGCTCCTCGTTCTCAACTTTCCCTGCCACAATCCGACCGGATACTCGCTGACCGATGAGGAGTGGACCCGGGTGACGGATGTGGTCCACCAGGCCGGTCAGCGTGGCCCCGTGACCGTGCTCATCGATGCAGCATACATGGAATTTGCCGGCGCCGAGTCCCGAAGCTGGGTGCCGCACGTACCGAGAATGCTCGAGCACGCGACCGTGCTCGTGGCGTGGACCGCGTCGAAGAGCATGGCCCAGTACGGCTCACGCCTGGGTGCCATCGTGGGCCTGCACGCAGATCCCGACGAGCTGGCGCAGATGGATAACGCCCTCGGATACTCGGCCCGAGCGACGTGGTCGAACTGTCCGCACCTTGGCCAGCTCGCGGTCACGCAACTCCTGACCGATCCGGATCTGGCCGCTGCGGTGACCGAGGAGCGGGCGGGGCTCATGACACTCCTCCAGAACCGGATCGACGCGTTCAACAGCCGTGCGACGACGCTGGGTCTCCCGACGCCCCGGTTCGACGCCGGCTTCTTCGTGGCCGTCTTCACTCCGGATGAGGATGCGACCGCAGCCGCAATGCGGAAGCTCGGCGTCTACGTCGTTCCCATCCCGGGCGCGGTGCGCGTGGCGGTGTGCTCCACGCCTGAATCGACCATCGATCGTCTCACGAGCGCGTTGGAGGCCGGACTGGCCGCTGTGCGTTGAGCCCCAGGGGCGGAGCGGCACCCGACATCCGGTGTGTCGCCCGCCCGGGTCCTCCGGAGTCGGGCTGTGGTGTGAAGGTCAGCGACCGGCCACGGAGCGGCCGAGCTCGATGTGCGCGTCCGCGTCGGGCCCGTTCATCAGCAGACCCAGGAAGCCTTCCTCGATCCGCTGGGCCACGTTCTGGTCATTCGCCGTGATCATGTCCGGCAATCCCACCCTCTTCGCCTGCGCGAGCACCTCCTGATTGCCGGCTTCCCCGGCCTCCCGATCGCCGAGCGCGCGCGTCAGGCTGCCAATGCCGCATGCCAGCACGCTGTAGCCCGGCACATCGGCGATCTCGGCAGCCTGCTCGAGCGCCCCGGCGTCCTCGATCATCAGCATCGCCAGAACGGTCCCCTCCGGGTTCGATGGAGACCACACGTCCGCGTTTACCTCCTCGAAAAACGACACGGCGAGTCTCGCCTCCTCGACACTCCGCACGTGGGGCATGACCACGCCATCCGCGCCAGCGGCAAGCGCAGCCTGGACACGCTCGCGCGCAGCCTCCTCACCGTCCTCCGATATCGGAGGAATTCTCACGAGAAGAGCCTTGTCGCTCACTCGCTCGGAGCTGTCGAGCCCTTCCCTGATCGCCGCGACCGCCGCGGGATCCCAAGCCGGCTCGAGGTTCAGGAAGACGTAATCCAGGAGTGGGTTGGCCGCCATGCGCATACCGCCTTCGACGGAGTAGACCGAAGGCTGAAACTCTCCGTCCGGGCCGCGCATGGGACGATCGCTGGGAGCAAAGATGCCGAATGCGGGCGTGCCGGCCTTCCAGAGCTCGATGAGTGGGAGCTGGGGCGATTCCGACGCGGTCATCACGGGCTCGCCGCTTCTCGACGAGTCTGAACCCCCGTCGCTTCCCGCACAGGCGGCGGCGACACATGCGAGCAGGAGGACGATCGAATTCCTGAAGTGCATCAGAAGCTCTCCATGAAGCATAGAAGTAGCGGGCCAGAGCGACCTGAATTCGGGCCCGACCCTCGATTACGGTGCGTCAGCCCGACCACGGGGGCGCGACACCGTTCATCCGGGCATACGCGATCGACTGGCCGAGGTGTTCATTCATGTGTGTCACGAGCTGAAGGAGGACGGCCCACTCTCCCACGTCCCGGCCATAGAGCATCGTGTCCCGGTCGAGTGCTGCGGCGTCCATCGACGCGGCGACATCGTGCACGTAGTCCATCGACGCCTTGAGGATCTCCACGACTTCAGCCTTGTCCGCCGCGTCGGCCTCCCAGCGGCCATACTCCATCGGCGCGACGGGCGTATCACGACCCATATTCTCATGAGGGTACATGTAGTTGTACCGCGCGATGTGCATGAAGACCCGCGCCACGGTGGCGACACCCTCACCCGGGCTCCAGTCGTACGCGGACGCGGGCATTGCCTCGGCGAGCGCCACGAGCTTCCGCGCCGACCCCCCGAACTGCCCTTCGAATTCGGCCATGAACCCGGCCGGCGCCTGAGCTTCGACGTCATTCACACCCACGGCGGTGACGGCTGAGATTACGACCGCAATCCCAAGCCGAAAGCCAAGCAGAGGCACATATGGCACGCCGCGTCGCCCGTCTCTCGGCACCCTCACTGGTCCGATACCGGGCGTGTGTCCTCGGCCTCGGCTTGCAGCGTTTCGAGCACCTGCTCCCATTCGAACTTGTCCCCGATGCCTCGAACGTAGTGATCCATCCACGCCATCTCGCTGACCGACTTCACGAGGCGGTTGCGCGGATCCGGAATGCCGTGACTCCGACCCGGGTACATGAAGAGTTCGGTCGGCACGTCCAGTTTCTTCAGCGCCATGTGCAGCTCGACGGACTGCGGGCTCGGAACGCGCGGATCACCTTCTACGACGTGGATCATGGTGGGCGTGCTCGCGTTCGTGATGTACTTGAGCGGTGACTGGTCGAAGTACGTGTCGAAGTCCTCGTAGAGGAAGCCGTCGCCGACGTAGAACTGCCGATTCCTCTGCACGTCACTCTGAGCGTACATGCTGATCCAGTTCATGGTCCCCGCGCCAGAGCTGATCGCCTTGAAACGATCCGTCTGCGTCAGAATCCAGTTGGACCAGTGGCCGCCCGCGCTCCACCCAAGCGCGCCCATGCGATCGCCGTCCACGATGCCCTCTGCGATGAGGTAGTCGACACCCGTCATGATGTCGTCGTACCCCAGCGTGAAGTAGTCACCGACGATGTCGGTGCGATGTGCGTTGCCGTAGTTGCGCGAGCCCCGGTAGTTCGGCTTCAGCACCGCGTACCCCGCTCCGGCGTACACCTGCGCACCATATCCACCGTTGAAGCGCAGAACATCGGCCGAAGCCGGTCCGCCATGGATCGCCACGATGAGCGGGTACCGCGTACCCTCCTGGTACCCGACCGGATACACGAGCACACCACCGACCGTCTTGCCATCCGTGGACGTCCAGTTGACCTCCACTTCTCGCCCGAGTGCGATCTCGGACATCTGGGGGTTCACATCGATCAGCTGAACCCACGCGTCGCGATCGTCGACATCGTCCAGGTCCGTCACGGTGAAGACCGTCGGAGGCGTCATCGGGTCCTGATAGTTGATCAGGATCGCGCCGGTATCCTCGTCACGGTCCACGGAGACGACAGCCTGCTCGCGGGTGATCTGACGTACCTGGTCCCGCTCGATGTCGAGTGCGTGCAGCTGGTTGGTGACCGTCACACCCGTGTTGAAGTAGATCGTCTCCGAATCCTCGGACCAGAAGCCGACAGACAGACTCTGGTCGAAGCTCGATCCGAGCTTCCGGAAGGCTCCACCGCGTTCGTCGACCGCGCGGAGGTAGATCCGGTTCTCGGTCATCGAGTACCGCTCCATCTCGTCGGGCGCGGAGAACGCGATCCAGCGACTGTCGGGCGAGAAGGTCGTTCCGCTCTCACCGACCTCGTAGTTGTCGGTAAGCCGCTCGATATGGCCGGTGGCCACCTCCAGCAGGTACTGGTCGGCGTAGAGCCGGGAACCCGTGATGTTCCGCTCGTACCGTTCCGGCGAGCCTCCGGTGAAGGAGATCCACCGACCGTCGTCCGAGACGATGAAGCCGTCGACACTGTAGTCGTCGGATTGCTCGAGCATGCGCTCGAGGCCGGCGTCGATCGACAGCGCCCAGAGGCTCGACAGGGCCGTGACCTGATTCCTCACGTCAACCGAGAAGCCCGCCTCACGGCGGCGCCTGTCTGCGTCGTCGAATGCATCGGGTCGAACGAAGTAGAGCATCGAGCCGTCCGGGCTCCATGCCCACTGTTCCACACCCGCATCACCCGAGGTGATCTGCTCGGCTGCGGCATCGGGAAGATCCGCCACGGACATCCGATAGAGCTGCTGCTGGCCTGCCTCTCCACTCCGATACACGAGCCATGCCCCATCCGGGCTGAAGTCGAAGCCGCTGACTCCGTCGTCCGCATCGGTGATCTTCCGCGCCTCACCACCGTCGTGGCGCATCATGTACAGCTGGTTGTCACCGTTGTCGGAGTCGCGGTTGGAGGCGAAGACAAACCATCCGCCATCCGGTGCCCACGTCGGCTGAGTCTCGTCCTTGTCGTCCGTGTAGGTGAGCTGGCGGCTGGACGATACGCCGTCCTGCATCGAGACGACGTGGATATCGGTCTGAGACTCCGCTTCCTGCCAGTCCGGCGTCCGGATCGTGTAGAGCATCCACTGACCATCCGGGCTGGGCGTCCACGAGCCACCTGCACGCTGCAACTGCATGTCCATGAACGTCATGGGCCGCTGTTGAGCGGACGCGGGAAGGGTGAGGAGGGTCACCGCGGCGGCCGCGGTCAGGACGGGGCGCACGAAGAGCGCGAAGAAGTCGTTACGCATGAGGATCGAGAGGCCTTCGGGTTACGATCACGGTAGGAGGGATCCGACCGTGGCGGACCCGAAGTATGGGGCCCGGTGTGGGATCTGGCACGGGTTCATTGGTCGCATCCGCGCGCGGGACGACCACCGATTCGGAAATCGGATCGGATATGACTAGGTTCGAATCATGGCCTCTCTTCACCGTGGCACGACGATACACCACGTCCCCGAAGTCTTCGGACCGATCACCTACGAGCGCCCGATCCGAATCGTGAGCGTCGACGTCGGAAACTGACGTGGAGTCGCGAATGCTGCCGCAGTCCCTCCGCTCGCCTCGGAGCCGATGAGACCCGGCTGGCCCTGGCGGCGTGTGACATGGCGTGACCGCGTCGTGCCGGATGTGATCATTCCAGGGGTTCAGAAGTGCGGGACGTCCTCTCTATTCGCGTGGATGGCCCAGCATCCGGACGTCCATGGTTCGATTCCCAAGGAGGTCCACTATTTCGACGGTGGCCGGGCCCCGACGCGCGACCGGTGGCCACTGGGGAAGCGTTGGTATCGGGCCCACTTCCCGAGGCGCAGTCGCGTGGGAGCCGGGATCGCGATCGAGGCGACCCCCCGGTATATGCTGCACCCCGCGGCGCCGGCCCGAATCGCTCGGTCCCTGCCGAACGTCCACTTGATCGTACTCCTGAGGAACCCGGTCGAACGAGCGATCTCGCACTATTTCCATCAGAAGAAGCGCGGACGCGAGTCGCTCGGGCTCCTCGATGCGCTGCAGCAGGAAGCCGGACGCGTCGGCCTTCGCGACGACGGAAGCTATCCCATCGATCAGGAGGGCTGGATCCACGCATCGTACGTCCTCCGGGGCCTGTACGCCGATCAGATCGAACGCCTGTACGCCTCGATCGATCCGGACCGGATCCTCATTCTGGAGAGCGAGCGCCTGTTCGCCGAGCCTGGCCCGACGTTACGAAGAGTCTTCGAATTTTCCGGTATCCGGCCCGACCTCGTGCCGCCCGACCTGTCACCTCGAATGGTGGGGCGTCGCTCCGATGTTGACCCCGAAGCGCGCGCATTCCTCGAACACATCTTCGAAGAGCCGAACCGCAGGCTTTACGATCTGGTGGGCGAGGATTACGGCTGGTAGAAAGGACGCCAGTCGATGGACGGTCGGACCGTGAGGGCGCCCATGTCGATCCCATCCCAGTCGGGGGATTGAATCACGAAGCCGACGAGCATCCCTAAGACCAGCCCCCCTGCACTGCCGGCGGCGACCGCGACACCGGTGCTCTCGAAGACCTCGGTCGTCTGTCCTGCCAAGACACCCCCGACGAGCCCCGCTCCGAGGCCGATCACGGCACCGGACAAGGCCCGAGTCCAGAATCCCCGTTGCACGCTCATGCCCGTGATGACCGACCACAGAATCTGGATCGGCCGTCCGGCCTCCAGACCGGAGAGGAGCACGGGGTCATGCGCCGCTTCGCGGAACCGCCCGTACACGGCCCCACGGACGCCGCGCTGCCCGACCCGGACCTCCTCACCCGGTACCGGTACGACGGGCTGCGCCTCCGCACCCCCTCAAATACAAGAGCGGCGAGGGCCCAGAGGACCCCCGCCGCCCATCATGATCTGTTCGAATCAGCCTGAGACTGGCACAAGTTCGAAATCCACCCCTGCTACGTCCTCGGACTCTCCGACGGTCACCTCCGTCGAAAGGGGCGACGAAGTCACCCCGTCCGGCGTTCCCACCGTCACGTTATACGAACCGGGAGCGAGAAAGAAGATCGTGTAGGTGCCGCTCGCCTCGCTGACGCCCGTGGCCTTCGAAGACTGGAACTCCTCGTCCACTCCGGGATCGACAGTTTCGGCAGTCACGACGAGGTCTTCGAGGCTCTGGTCCGTGATGGATGTCGAGAGCGTCCCGGAAATGCTGCCGGCAACATCCTCGACAACGACTCGAAGCGTCGGTCGGAACGACACGCCGTTGATGCCTGCGGGCGTGTCCGGGGAACCCTGAATCCGAAAGCTCTGGTGCACATCGAAGTCCACGACCAGAACCGTCTCGCCACCCGCGATCCGGACGCCCGCGGACTCCTCGTCACCCTCCTCGTCTTCCCGAAGGTTGAGCTTGATACCGGTCTGAGCGCCACTGGGCACGTTCAGAGCGTCCGTGTTCCCACCGCTATTGAACTCGTACCCTTCGGCAAGAACGACGCTGGCCGACTCCACGATCAGGCGCATCTGGACATAGGTGTCGGACGGGATTTCGATATCGGCCAGCAGTTCCGTCGTGAGGCCCTGGAGGTCCAGGAGGTCGACCTCACCGTCCGTGCCGTCGTCAGTCAGGACGACACGGTCTCCCCCTCCCGCCGGAAGAAGCTCGACGGACCCGATGTCGACCATCGCTGAAGCGATGTAGTCGGACGGTGCGTCGGTCAGCAGGACGCGAATCCGTGCAGTGTCCGAGACATTCGTGCCGTCGTCACACCCCGCCAGCGTACTCAGCGCCAGGATGGACAGGAAGAAGCGAACAACGGTGCGTTTCATGGCATTACATCCCTATCGACAACAGGGCCGTGGATCACACAACCCCATGAACTCTCTAGCAGTCGAACTTCGGAGCAATATTTGTGCCTTCAAGGATCTGAATCATCGAGTCCGACGATCCTGAGGAGCTTCAGCGCGTTCCGGCTGGTAGCCAGCCCGGGGCGAAGGACGTAATCGAAACTCAGGACCTGTTCTGCCGCGTCGTCCACCGTCTCGCGGAAATGAACCTTCCTGGACTTGGGATCGAGGGTCGCATCCTCGTGCAGCGCCAGATCGTGCGTGGTGACCACCCCAATCGCGTCCGTGTCGAGGAGATGCGAGATGATCCGCCGAGCCGCCACGCGACGCTCCTCGGAATTCGTGCCCTGCAAAACCTCATCGACCAGATAGAGCAGCGAGGGGGTTCCAGAGTCAGCCCCGTCGGCAGCGTCGACCAGCTGCTTGAGGCGCAACAACTCGGCCATGAAAAGCGAAACGCCACCGGTCAGTGAATCGTGGATCCGCATCGAGGTGAAGACACGCAAAGGGCTCATCCGAGCTCCGGACGCGCAGACGACCGACCCGGCCTGCCCCATCACCGTTGCGAGGCCGATGGACCGCAGGAGAGTGCTCTTCCCCGACATGTTGGATCCGGTGACCAGGAGGAAGCGTCCCGGTCCGTCCAGCGCCGCATCACTGGGACGCCGCACCGAATCGGCCAGTAACGGATGACCGAGCGACGGCGCCTCGAAGCATGCCTCCCCCTCGACCACCTCCGGAAACGACCAATCCGGCTGGTCGTGCGCGAGCGTGGCAAGCGCTGCGATCGCTTCCAGCTCGCCCAGCGCCTCAAACCAGTCCGCCACATGGTTTCCCGACCGGGCCCGCCACCGCTCGAGTGCGCGAGCCAGATGGATGTCGGACATCAGTCCGGCGGCGAGCACCGGCTGGACCATCGAGGCACGGGATTCGACGAGATCGAGGAGACGTTCCAGAGACCGGATCGCATCGGACGCCGAACCCCCGG
>CALHIO010000311.1 GCA_938030915.1 uncultured Gemmatimonadota bacterium | reverse complement strand
TGCGCTTCCGTCACGAACCGATATCCTCCCGCAGCCCTCTGAACTCGTCCGCCATCGTCGGGTGTCCATGCCGAAGGGCAGACGAGATCCCCGACTCATACGCCTCACGTGCTTCCCGTTCGCGACCGAGTTCGAGCAAGGCGGCGCCGAGACGTCCCCAACCGTTGCCCTCGTCGTCCGTCTGCTCCAGGTAGACCCGGAGCTCACGGACTCCGTCTTCGGTCCGGCCGGCGTTCAGATACTCGAGCGCCAGCCCGAACCTAAGCCTCGGATCGTCGGGACGGTTCCCGAGCATGCGCTCGAGTGCAGCGAGCCGCCCTTCAGACGCCACGCGCTCAGTCCGGAAAGTGGAAGGTCTGTGCAGTCTCGCGCGAGGCGGGCGAGCCGGTCACGAGCTCGATCAGCGCCTCCATCTCGGACGCCATCTCACCGATTCGATGGGCGACCGTAAAGCCGTGAGCGAAGTCGAAGTAGGCTGCGACGGCGCCTTCGTCAGCGGCGTGCATGGTCACCACGAGTGACTCCATCTCTACCCTGAGCGACGCTACGATCGCATCGACGGCCGCCTTGACCGCCCGCAGCTCTTCGAGTGTCTCGAGGGAAATGTCGCCCTGCAGCTTCGGGAGCAGCGCCTGTACACGCGCTCGCTCCTCGGGGGGCGCAAGCACACCACCACCACCCTCCCCCTCGCGATCGAGGAGGGCCTCGGCGCCCGCCCTGAGGGCGGTCAGCTCTTCGTAGTTGAAATGCAGAATCACCTGAAGCTCCCGGGTGCGTCTCTGCGCCTTTTTACTATTCGGACCACGCTCAGGTTTCTGCAAGCGTCGTGGCCGGCCCGAGGGATGACCGGATCAAGCGGCATCGATACGCGTACTCCTCAGGCCTGAGCCGTCCGTGTCGGTCCATCGACCGTGAGGGGAATCGACACGTGGTGCTCACCGTTGACGAGCACGTCGAAGGCGTAGCGCCCGGGCCCCGCGAAGACCAGCCCATCGAGGTTCAGAACGTGCGGCACGAGGATCCCGCTGGATACCTGACCCGGGCCCGCGGCCAGATTCATCTCGCCGTCGATCCTCACGACCTCTCCCCCGTCCGGGGCCTTGAGTGCAATCCCGATCTCGTGCCGGCCGACTTCATGAACACCCGCCGAGAAGCGCAGGACGAGTGCCATCCGGGGGTGACGGGTGGGGAATGCCGAGGTTCCCAGGCGATCGAAGATCCCGAGGATGTTCAGCTTGCCCGAGCCATCGATGGTTGCGGCGTCGGCGAGCAGTGCGAGGTCGATTTCCATCGAGGATCCGTCAGGTGGCGGTAGGTTCGGATGGATCTACACCGAAGTCCGGCTCGGGTGACAGGAGCCAGTCTCCGATCGCGATCCCTGCGATGAGGTCGATCAAGGTGTGGGCGATCATCGCGGGAATCAGACTTCCGGACGCGAGGAAGCCCCACGCCAGAACCGCACCCATCAGTGTCGTACGAAGGATGCCGAGCCGACCCTGATAGCCGTGCATCAAGCCGAACACCACGGTCGTCAGCGTCGCTGCACCGGTGACCCCGAGGATCGGAGCCAGCATCGGAATCGCGTACCCGCGATAGGCCAGCTCTTCACCCGTTCCCGCGGCGACGGAGAGGAGCCCGAAGACCCGACGTTCCTCGCCGGTGCGCGGCAGGAGACTTCGCAGCAGTAGCGTCTCCGCGACCCCGACCCGACCCGCGATCCAGCGGAAGATGAGAATGATGCCCATGCCCGCCGCCGTGAGGGTCGCGGTCCAGCCCACCATGGCTCCGAGCGGCAGCAGCACGATGCCGATGGCACTCACATCCCCACCCCGCGTACCGACCAGCCAGCAGCCCGTCCCCAGGAGCCAGAGCGTGATGATCGAGCTCCAGTATGCCGGAAGGCGATCGACGGTCATCCCCTTGATCAACGGCACCTGTGCCATGGAGAGCCCCGGCACCGCAGCGAGCAACACGGCCAGCAGAACCGCATCGAGCACCGCGAGGTCCGCGACGAACGAGAGCCAGAGAAGCACTGCCCAGAACGCGAGCACACCCCCCGCGGCGTACGCCCGCGCCAGCCGCTTCGCCCCGGGAGCCGGCGTATGGGACTCACTCACGGTCGAGGTCGTCCTGTCCGAAACGTTCGATCGCTTCGAGGGTCGTGCGCACGTCCTCCCACGTCGTCGTGTGATTGAGGATGCAGAGCCTCAGCCAGTACACGCCGCGCAGGCGGGTCGATGACATCATCGCGATCCCCGTGTCGATGACGCGCGCCTGAATCCGGTCGTTCAGGGCCTCCAGCTGCTCGACCGAAAGGTCGGGATCCCGGGGATTGAATCGGAAGCAGACGACGCTCAGCGATGCCGGATTGGCGAGCTCGAGATCGTCTGACGCTCGGATCCACGCCTCCGCCTCCGACGCCAGCTCGATGCCACGAGTCACAGCCGCGCGGAACGCCTTCATCCCGAACGTCTGAATCGACATCCACACCTTCAGGGCCCGGAACGACCGGCTGAGTTGCAGGCCACGATCTCCGAAGTTGGGATGCTCCAGACCCCACTCGGTGTCCTGCAGATACTCGGGCCGCACGGAAAACGCCGCCTCGAGTCGACGAACATCCTTCACCATCAGGCACCCGGTCTCGAAGGGCTGAAAGAGCCACTTGTGCGCATCCATCGCAATCGAGTCGGCGCGCTCGATCCCGGAGAAGAGGCGCCGTCCCTCTTCGGACAGAATCGCGAAGCCTCCGTACGCTCCGTCGACGTGCAGCCAGAGTCCCTCCTCCTCGCAGAAGTCCGCCATCGTGTCGAGCGGGTCGACAGCCCCGGTGTTCGTCGCCCCGGCATTCGCGCATACCGCGATGGGCGCCAGGCCTGCGGCACGATCAGCCGCCACCATCTCACGAAGCGCGGCGAGGTCGAGCCGATAGAGGTCATCGCTCGGGACCTTTCGTACCCGCTCCGGCCGCACGCCGACGATCGTCGCCGCTCGGCTCAGCGCCGTGTGGCTCTGGTCGGACATGTAGACCGACGCGCGGTCCGGCGCGCCCGCGGCTTCACGCGCCGCAACGAACGCATCGAGGCTGGCCGCCGATCCACCGCTGGTGAACAGGCCTCCACCCGTCTCGGGATACCCGATCCAGTCCCGAAACCAGTCGATCACGACCATCTCGAGCTGACTCGGCCCAGAGGCCCCGAGCCACGTGCCCTGGAAGATGTTGTGGCCCGCCGCCATGTAATCGGCGAGCACGCTCGGCCACGTCGGTGAGGACGGGACGAACGCAAAGAAGCGCGGGTGGTCGACGCGACCCGCGACCGGAAGGATCTCCCGAGCCGCGCGCTCCAAGACCTGCTCTGCCGGGCGCCCGTCTTCAGGCGGATCCTCGCGCATGATCGCCTCCAGCTCCGCCCGGGTGCCTCCCCGCCATGCCGGCTCGGACGGGAGGCGCTCGCAGCGCTCCACGATCAGGCGTGACGCCAGTTCGGCGAGCTCCATCATCCGCTCGGCCGAGAGCTTCATCTCGCCCTCGGGCGTGTCTTCCGTCGGCGGCGTCATGCCGGTAATCTTCCTGCCATGTCAGCTGAAACCAGTACCCGAAGCAGCGTCTCCTACCGCGTCCTGGACGCGATGGATGCCCCCCACTCGGGCCGTATTCTACGCCTTCGTCTGCAGTCCGGCGAAGCACCCGCCGTGAAATCCCTGAAGGGCTCGGAGATGCGCGCCACGTCACCCGACGGTGTCGAGTGCCGTTTCCGTGTTCTGGGCTTCGCGCTCTTCGGAGGGAAGCCGAGCAACGACCGCTTCGCTCGCACGGGTCGCGTGGACGTTCAGGTCGAGGAGCTGGACGACAACGGGCCCATCGGCTTGCAGTGGGAGGTCGTGCCGGCCTGACGCCGGCGGCCTAGACGCAGGCCCGCGACCGGGGTCTCAGCCTCGCGCCGACGCTCCCCCGGGTCGGTCACTCGTTCGTGCGAATTCCCGGCGGTTCGCGGTTGAACGTCTCCAGGAACCAGTCGCGATACTCATCCGTCCGCTCGGGATTCGCGCGTGCCCACTCCGTTCGGGCCGAGCCGAATTCGTCCGGCCGAGCGGTGAAGATGAAGGCGTCGAGGAAGCCGAAGTGCTTTGCGTACGCCAGTTCGTCCAGGGGTGCGAAAGGCTGAGTGTCGAAGACGGTCCGCCCCAGAATCCATGCGTCCGCAACGCGATCGACAATCGCGCGCTCCAGCTCGTACCCCGTCGCTTCAGGTGCCTCCGGCAGCCACTCCTCCTGCCGATCCATCTCCACCATCAGATGGAGATGTCCGTAGATCTGATAGACGAGCTGCCCGTCGCGACCCCCGAGAGGCATGTTGAGGATGACGCTGTCCTGAGCGACGCGCATGCCGTCCCAGGGGAAAGTCTCCGAGACCGTGCTGTTCGAAACGACCCAGAACGACGGATCATTCACGATGTTGGCCTGCTCGCGCGTGACCCACTCGTTGACCTGCTTCATCTCCTCGTAGTCCGCTCGGATGCGGGCGCCCTGATAATTCACGATTGGTCGCGGACGAGGCATGACCGGATCGGACGCGGCACACGCCGCGGCAAACGCGATCGCCGCGAAGACGCCAATCCGTGCGAGGGTTCTCGAAGACGGAAGGGGCCTCCGGGGCGCAATCGTCTGCCGCTCGGAGCGGGCGGCGCGGAATATCAACCTTGACACTGTGCGTTCCAAAGTCCGAATTGGGGATATCGCAAACATATGTTACGAAGGGATTTCACGGTGGACACCACACTCACCGATGAGCTGCGCCAGTTTCGCGCACCTCAGACCATGACGCCCCACGAACTGGGCGACAGCCTCGCCCGACTCGTATGGGAGAGCTTCTCCGACTTCATTTCTCAGGAAGACGTGGAGACGCCACTCACGGACATCGGTACCCTCTATGACGACGATGGTACCAACGCTCGCACAGCTGAAGAAGCTCTGATCTTCTTCATGTGGGCGCACACGCGCGGCGTGCAGCTGGCCTTTCTTGGTCGTACGCCCGACGAGCGCATCCGCGCGGGACTCGATGCCCTGCACAGCGCCGTCTTCGACGACATGGTCGAGAACGGCACCCCGAAGTCACAGCTGCCTCTCTTCGAGCAGCGTGTCAGCGCACGGTACGCCGAGTACCACCAGGCGGCCGCACAGTCCGACAACAAGCTCGGCGAAGCGGTGTCGAGGCACATTCTCGGCGGTATCGTCCGTGACACGACGTCCGCCGCGATTCAGGAGCGGGCGGTCGCGGTCGCGAACCCGCTGAAGGACTTCCTGGAGGATGTGGAGTTGATCGAGGCCTGACGAGTCGAGATCGGGGCCTGACCCGACAGGGTATCAGGCCCCGCTCCTCCACCTCATCATCTCGAACGGGCTCCGGCACGACCGACACCAGTACGTGCTGACGGATGCGTGAGAGCCAAACGAGTTCATGATCTCGGTCTCGCTCTGATCACAGAACGGACACGGCGGAGCGCTGGGTAGCACGTCGGGTGACTCTTCACGTCGCTCTTCGGCGCTGTACGACGACGTACGCACCTCGGCGTTGAGCTTGCCGCGGAATGGGGGTTCGATCGGCATCCCGCTACTCCACCAGCAGCGCGCGATTACGATCACCGCGAGCACGCTCACACGCTTCCTCGTCCGGCCGACCACTCGCACGACCACGGACCTCGTCCCAATCGGTCGCGGGCTCGACCGTATTGATGTCCATCCCGACCAGCGCGACCAAGTCACGCACGGCGTCCCGGAATGCGGAGAGCCGATCCTCCGCGGGCCCGATCACCCCGGCGTCGACCATGGCGCGAGCAGCTGCGTCGTTCGCCCCCGCCCACGCCAGAAGACCTGGAAGCATCTCTTCCGTAGCCGACCTGAGTAGACCCGCAGCCTCACCCTCCGCAGCGGCCAGGCGGCGGTACCACGCCGCACCGAGGCTGGCATGAAACTCCTCCTCCGCCAGCATCTTCGGGACACGCGTCCGGGCAACCTCGAACGATCCTTCCGCGAAGGAGCGGAGCATCGTCGACAGAGCCTCGTCGGCCAGTGCAATCAGCGCGACGGTGCCGACCCAATCCCCACGCTCGTGATCCAGCGCGGAGAGCGAAGCGAACTCCTCACCCGGCCGATCATGCTCCACCGGAGAGGGATCGATTCCGAGCTGCTTGAGCATCGCGTACAGAAGTCGGGCGTGACCCCACTCGTCCTGGGTCATCGACGCCGTGGAAACTCCGGTCTCGATCGAGGGCGCACCGAGTGTCCAGTCCGAATAGCGAATGCCCATGAGCCGCTTGGAGTCGGCCAGGGAGATGATCAGACGCACGAGGGCGTCCCGGTTCGCCCCCTCGAGCGTCGAGGTATCGAGTGTCTCAGACATGGGCGGCCTTCTGAGCTTCGACGAACAGGCCGTCCGTCCGGTTCACAGGGAGCACGTTCGTGCGTTTCACGACGCACATCTCGAACCACTTCTCTTCATCGTATGTCGTCCACGCATACACCTTCGCCGTCTCGTCGTCGAAGGCGTCGACGTAGCCGACGTGCTGGAGACGGTCACCGCGTTCCTTCCGCGTGAAGACGTCGTATACGAACTCTTTCATGACTCTCTCGATTAGGCGCTCACACCGAGCTTCTTCAGTTTTTCCCGGCCTTCGGGCGTGATGCGGTCGCTGGTCCACGGGGGATCCCACACCTCGACCAGTTCGACTCGATCGATCCAATACTCGGACTCGAGGCGATCGGTGATGTCCTCCCGAATGAACTCCATGCACGGGCAAGCAGTCGCCGTGAAGGTCAGATCGATGCGCGCGACGCCGTCCTCGAAGTCTACGCCGTAGATCAGTCCCAGCTCGGGGAGGCTGATCGGAATCTCCGGATCCAGAACCTCCTGCAGGAGATCCCACGTCCCCTGCACCCGATCGTCCGGAGCCTCTTCGAGCGGAGCGGACCAGAGATCGCGACCACCACTCATGTGCGAGGTGACGGCCTTGGGAAGACCGGCATGGCGCCGGCGCTCGATCACGGGAAGCGGCAACGTCGTCACGTCAGGCCGCCAGCCAGCGCTCGACATCCATGCGCGAACGCTGCACGGACTCGACGTAAATCTCGTTCATCGGGCCACGGCCCTTCCAGCGCTCGAACACCGCATCCCACGAGATCTCTCCCTCGTCGAACGCCCAGTGCTTGTCGACCGCGTCGTACTGGCATGGGAACGGGTAGTCGAGCACGTATTCGCCTTTCTCGTCGTCCCAGTGCGCCGGGGCATTCAACCCGAGCTCCTCACACAGCGGCACCGTGGACGACATCCACACCTGACGGAGCTGATCGTTCGTAAGCCCCTTGAGCTTGTAATCGAGCTGACCCGAATGACGCTTCATGTCGTCGGGTAGCCCGAACCATTCGATCGTCATCGGGAACATCCAGTCGACCGCACGCTGGACCAGCTCACGCGCCTCTCCACCAGCCTTGGCCAGACGACGCATCCAGACCTCGCCGTGCCGGAGATGGAAGGTCTCTTCCATGCTGATCTTCACGAGCGCTCGCTTCAGCGGTGCATACGAGGTGTTCTCGTGCACATCGGTGAGCAGCGTGATACCGGCGCGATCGAAGAACCCGGTCGCGACCACGAGCTCCGCCCAGTTGTCGAGCGGCTGATCGAAGCCGTACGGGTGCTTGAACTCGTGGGGCTGACGGCCGTACACGAGGTGCTCCTTCGACTCGCCGATATCCTCGAGCAG
This sequence comes from uncultured Gemmatimonadota bacterium, assembly GCA_938030915.1. Lineage (GTDB taxonomy): Bacteria > Gemmatimonadota > Gemmatimonadetes > Longimicrobiales > Gaopeijiaceae > UBA2589. Next base: position 11,192 of record CALHIO010000311.1, on the reverse strand, counting down.
GCGGTACGCGATGTTCGCATGCGCGAGCTCATCCTGGATGATCGCGTGCGCGCTCACCTGCGTGTTCGTCGACGGAGCGTGGCGGGCTGCCATCCAATACGACGGCGCGCTCATAAGCTCGGTGTCGGCCTGAACCGTCAGCTGGACGCGAAGGGCCTTTCGGTATCCCTCGGTCATGTCCTCGGGGCCCTCGACCATGTAGCCCGCCTGAACCTTCTGCTTCAGCTCTTCGTCGGTGAACTGGCTCATCGTTCTCTCTGGTTTATGACACTTTCGTCACGGTCGACGAAAGAGTGTAAGAAATCTATGTCACCCCGCTCGTCCCTCAAGGTGCCACCGGATCCCGATCGTGCTTCGGACATGCTCCGATCAGAGCCCCAACGACGCCCGGATCAGCGGACTGATGCGCTCCGGCGTCCAGGGTGGATCGAACGTCAGCTCGACCTCTGCCGACGCCACACCCTCGACTGCTTCGATGGCGGTCTTCACGTCCTCGACGATCTGTCCCGCCACGGGGCACATCGGAGAGGTCAGAGACATCACTGCGTCGACGTGATCGTCCTCGATCTCGATGTCGTAGATGAGCCCGAGCACCACGAGGTCGAGCCCCAGCTCGGGGTCTTTGACCCCCTTGAGCGCGGTGCGGATGTCCTTTTCGGTTACAGCCATGATCAGTCGTCGTCGTTCGGTAGGAAGTAAAGTGGGCTACGAAATACCCGGCGCGCCCGGAATGGTGCGCGTGATGACCAACGCACTCACGTCGGACTGCTCCGAACACGAACCCGGAGTCGTTTCTCCGGATGCGAGCACGCGTGTGAGCGCTTCACGGGACCCCAGACCCTCGCCCCCGACCACCGCTGTCCCGATCGACCGGGCCGCACTGCCGTATGCATCGGTGAGCGCAACGATCCTGTCCCTGGTCCCCAGCACGATCATCGTCGAATCGTACTGTGTATCGACTTCCGCGCCGAGGGCGGGCTGCCGAAGACTGAGGTCCTCGACCATGCCTCGACCTCGCGCGACCACCCCCGTGATCGCACCGGCTTCGACCCACTCTGCCACCCCGTCCGCGAGCGCCGCGATCCCTACGAGCACAGGCCCCGACAGACCTTCGACCCACCCCGTTCGGCATGCGCGGTTCACCCGCGTCATCAGAGCGCCGAGGTCGGTCTGGGGTTCCGACGCTGCGGCCCGCAGGAGCATGCGAACCGACGCGAGCCGCTGAGCAGCGAATTCGTCGGACCGCCCAGCCCGGGTCACCGTAAACGCGGGGCGACCGTCCGTGAGCACGAACCAGTCCCACGCCGTGCAGCCGGACCCGTCCTGGAGTGCCAGCGTCGACGCCGCAATGTCGTAGCCGCTGACGCGAGGTGTGACACGCGGGAGTAGCCGCGCCCGGAGGAGACGATTGAACTCGGACAGCGTCTCGTGACCGCTATCCGGCTCGGGGGACGCGGTCTTCTGCTGGTACGCCAGCCGTTGCTGGGACGCCAACCGTACCGACGTCGCCCAGAGCGCCTTCGAGAGGTTCTTCAGCAGCCGCACGGCCAGTGTATCGCCACCGAGCATGAGGCTGAACGCGGCCCGGGAAACGGACAGGAGGTACGTATCAGTCAGGGCGAGCGCCGAAGCCGACCTGGGCGTCTGATTCAGCAGCGCCATTTCGCCGAACGCCTGCCCCGGCCCGAGAACCGCGAGCTTACGGACACCGTCGCCAGTTGCCTTTCGAAGCTCGATTTCCCCGTGGACGATCACGTAGAAGTGGTCGCCTCGCGCGCCTTCCTCGAAGACGTACTCCCCGGCGTCAACCCGCTCCTGTTCCGAGATCCTGAGAATCTCGGTCAGATCGTCCTGCCCGAGTCCCTGAAAGAGCGCGACTTCTCGCAGTCGTATGCTGATCTGCTCACGAGTCAGCGTGACCGCTCCGTTCTCCGGAGCTCCAGAGCCTGAGGTCGAATCCATCGTGGAGGCGAGAGCTTCTGCGGAGGATGGGTGCGACGGAAGTTATCCGAAGCGATCCACAGGTGCGAGAACGCCATGACTCACAGCGTTCCGTTGGTTGGCTTCGAGAGCCCGACGCCCTGCGAAAGTGCTCGCGACGGCCCGGCGTGGGCTCGTACATTGATGGTTCTCTCGAGAACCGGTGCACGACGCCGCCCGCCTCCATCCCGAGCGCATCTTTTGGACTTGGCCCACGACGCGACAAAGACCCCCTCTGAAAAAGGCACCGCCGTTCGGTGCTGGGGCACCCGTGGTTCTATCCCGTCACCCGGCCCAAAAACGGTCGACTACGGCGGAAACACGACGTGCCTCGAAGTCTGTGGCGCAGATCTGCGTATCGTCTTCGATGCAGGATCGGGCATTCGACCGCTTGGTCAGGACCTCGTGGAACGAGGTCGCAACTCGGTGCACATCTTCCTGACCCACTTCCACTGGGACCACATCCAGGGCTTCCCGTTCTTCGCTCCGCTCTACGACCCCGAGGACGTCATCAAAGTGATCGGGCCGAAGCAGAAGGACATCGACGTCCAGAATCTGTTCGCGGGACAGATGGGGCCGATCTACTTCCCGGTCCCCTTCAGCTTGGTGGCTGCCGAAATGGAGTTCGAGCACCTGAACGACGGGGGCTACGAAGTCGGGGACTTCGAATTGGAGGTCATGCGAGTCCGGCATCCTTCCTTCGTGATCGGGTACAAGATCAAGATCGACGGGCACGTGATCTGCTTCATCCCGGACAACGAAATCGAGGGTGACATGTACCCCGAGCTGGAACCCGACTTCCGGACGCGTCTCGTCGACTTCTGCGGTGACGCGGACCTTTTGCTGCACGACTCGATGTATACGGAAGACGAGTATCCGCATCGGCACGGCTGGGGGCACTCCACCTTCGAACAGACACTGCAACTCGGTCTGGATGCGGGCGTGAACAAGCTTCTCTTCTTCCACCATGACCCGATGCGGACCGATTACGAAATCTCGGCCATCGTCGCGAAGATGCGTGAGCACGCGGCACGGTCCGGAAGTGGGATGATCATCGACGCCGCCCGGGAAGGCGTCGATTACAGAATGGACGGCGACGCATGAAGACTCTCCTCCAGGGACGAACGACCGCCTTCGCCACGATGGCGCTCACGCTCCCCCTCCTCGCCTTCGGCCCGCAGGAGCGGACGGACCTGACCCACTGGGCGCTTGTGGTCGGCATCAGCGACTACATCCACTTCGACGATGTCGAGGGTGGAGATCTTCCCGGCGCCGAGCACGACGCACGACGGATTCGAGACGTCCTGGTGATGCGGGGAGGCTTCCCCGAGAGCAACGTACGGATGTTGCTGAATCATGATGCCCCGCGCGACGCGATCGAGGACGGGATCACCGATTGGCTGGTCGGAAATGCCCGACCCGGTGACAACGTCGTGATCTTCTACGCAGGCCACGGGTCGCAGATGTGGGACGAGAACGGCGACGAGGACGATGGCCTGGACGAAACGATCGCGCCTGCGGACGTGGTCGCGTCGAGCACCGAGTTCGACATCTCCGACGACCAGTTCAACGACTGGCTCGGGATGCTGCCGACGGACAACGTCATGGTGATCCTCGACAACTGTAACTCGGGGACGGGCACGCGCGACGTGACCCCCTTCTCCAAGGGTCGTCTCCTCGGGCGGGACATCAACGATATCGAGCGACCCGAGGGTGCGCAGCGCCGTGCTCTTCCCGGTCAGGCAGAGGACGACACCGGCTTCGATTCCCAGGAAACGCGCGTGCTGGAGCTGGCTGCGGCACAGCCGTTCCAAGTTGCGGTCGACGCGTTCTTCCCGGCCGTCGACGGACGCGAAGCGTTCCATGGCGGTGCGTTCACGACGTTCCTCGTCCAGCAGATGTGGAAAGCTCCCGAGGATGCGAGCTACGACGACGTCTTCGAGGACGCCTACGAAGCGCTCAAGCGAAACCGCTTCCAGCAGGACCCCTACATCTCCGAGGACGTCTCCCTCAAGGACCTTCCGCTCTTCTTCCTCGAGGGTGAAACCACGGGGCGTGGCGATATGGCGCTCCCCGTCACATCAGCCGGCAGCGGGACCGCCGAGCTCGGGGCCGGCCTCGCGCTGGGCATCACCCCCGGCTCCATGTTCGAGTCGGAGACGGGCGCGCGCATGGTCGTCTCGTCCGTGAGCCAGCGTGCGACGAGCGTTGATGTGATCTCGGGTACGGTGACCGAGGGAGATCAGGCGCGCCTCATCTCCTACGTGTACGCGGAAAGTCCGCTTCTGGTGAATGTCGCGGCAGTCGAGACGCGTCTCGCGGAGGCCCTCGCGACGGCGATTGGCACGTCGTCCTCCATCCGACTGGTCGAGGACGACCAATCCTTCAGCCACCTCATCGTTCGTCGGCGTGGCGACGAATTGAGGGTGATCGGATCGGACGGGTTCGCTCGCCACGAGGGGATCGGCGCGACGGATGATGCCATGGTTCAGCTGGCCGACATCCTGCTCAAGGAGTCAGCGGCCAAGACCCTCGGTGACATGGACAACCCCGCACAGACGTTCGGATTCGATGTGCAACTGCTCGGCGAAAAGACATCGTTCGGACTCGGCGAAGAGATCCGCTTCTTCATCGAATCGGATCGCGACGGATATGTCACGCTCGTGGACCTGGGAACCGACGGAACCGTCGCGATGCTGCTGCCGAACGCGGATGATCCCTCCATGCGGATTCGAGCGGGTCAGCAGCTCGAGTATCCTGGTGAGGACCTCGTCTTCCAGGCGCTGGAACCCGCCGGAGGCGGGTTGGTCCGCGCATTCATCACTGAGGAGCCGCTCGATATCGAGCTGGCGTCGCCCCAGGACGTCTACCGGGCGGGTGGGGCGGAGTTCGCCGCAGAAATCACGGAGGCGCTCAAGCGCGCCGCCGGGCTCGACGGGAACGCGGTCCGGCTCAATTCGTGGGGCACGGCCTCGGTCGTGTACGAAATCACTAACTGATGCGTCAGTCCCGGGCGTTCGGTCCGCCGCGGGCCGGTAACCCGTGAAGCGCTCCCAGCGCTACATCGCCCTCGCAATCATCGCGCTCGGTGCGATCGGGTTCGCCGTGCTCTTCGGCGATGTGCTCGGTGGAGTGACCGGAATGCGGGCATTCGAGGACTTCACCCTCGACCGCCGTCAGCACACCACGTCGGAATCGTTCCAGGAGGGAGTTGGCCAGCGACAAAGTAATGTTGTCATGGTGCTCTTCGACGAGTTTTCGCTCGACGATGAAACCGCGCCCTGGATCACCCCGTTCCCACGGGCTCACCTCGCCTCCCTCGTCGACGCCGTCGCGCAGGCGGGGGCGCGCACGATCGGGATCGACGTGTTCCTGGCGGACCTGCACGAGAATCTGAATCAGATCGACGGGGGCAACGACCTTCTTCGCGACGCGATCGATCGGGCGGGCAACGTCATCCTCGTGTCCCCCGTCGAGCAGACGGACTCCGGAAGCTTCGTGCGGCCGCCCCACGAGTTCTTCACGGACGTGGCGCACGAGATCGGGACCGCGGAACTCCCCGCCTCGTACGCGACGTTCCGCAACGGCACCCTGGCCGTCCGGTCCGGTGACGGACTCGCTCCCTCGTTCGCTCTCTCGATGTGGGCTCACTACGAGGGGCTCGATACCGACTCGATCCTCGACGCTGCGTGGGCTTCGGGCCGGCTCGATCTTCCCGGCCTTCCCGCGGAACTCGGAGAGATCCCCGAGGAGTGGAAGGACGGGAACGTCGACGGTCCGGAATCGATCATCCCCTTCCCGATCCGCTTCTACGGTCCCCCTTCGAGCACCCTCGCCAGCGACCCCCCGGGTACGTTCCAGAGTATTGGATCATCGGGGGCCGTGGCGTTGGCCTGGTTCGTGCCCGAGTTCTTCCAGGACAAGATCGTCCTGCTCGGGACGGGCTTTCACCCCGAGGATCGATTCCGCACGCCGTTCTACGAGTACCGCGTCCCGCCGACCCAGGGCTTCGACGAGGGTGACACGTACAGCTGGATGTACGGGATCGAGATTCACGCGAACGCCCTCCAGAACATCATCGATGGGTCGTACGTCCGTCGTCTCGGCCTCGGTGGACGACTTCTGCTGATGCTCTTCGTCACCCTCGCGTGCGGCGCACTGGTGTTCCGTCAGGGTGCGGCGTGGGGGGCGGCAATCACCACGGGCGCGATCGCAGGCATATGGGTCGTCGCGTTCTGGGCCTGGGCGGGCGCGGCCTATGGACCCGGGAGCGAGTACCTGGACCTGGGCGCGGTCGGCCTCTGGGTCCCGATCGCCACGCCGAGCCTCGCAGCCGCCCTCTCGTACGTCGGTTGCGTCGCCTATGTCGCGGTGATCGAGGGCAAGGAGAAGCGCTTCATCAAGGGAGCCTTCGGCAAGTACCTGTCACCCGACGTCGTGACGGAGATCTTCAAGGATCCGTCCTCCCTGACCCTGGGCGGCGAGAAGCGCCCGCTTTCCCTTCTCTTCTCCGATCTGTCGGGGTTCACGACGATCTCGGAAGAGATGGACGCGCAGGACCTGATCGCGCTTCTGAACGAATACCTGAACGACATGACGCAGGTCGTCTTCGACGAGAACGGGTACCTCGACAAATACATCGGCGACGCGATCATGGCGTTCTGGAACGCCCCGAAGGACGTCCCTGACCACGCAGATCGGGCCATGCGCACCGCCATCTTCATGCAGCGTCGCATGAACGACCTCAACGACCGGTGGGCCGAGGGATCCGACGACCACGAGCCCCTCAAAGTCCGGATCGGCGTGCACACCGGTGAGGTCGTCGTCGGAAACGTGGGCGGAGAGGATCGCTTCGATTACTCGGCGATTGGCGATGCGGTGAACCTGGCGGCCCGCCTCGAGCCGGCGAACAAGACGTACGACACGCTCAACATGGTTTCGGAGATCACCCTCGTGGCCGGAGAGGGATCCTACCGAGTGCGGGAGCTCGACTTCATCGCCGTGAAGGGCAAGGAGGAGCCCATCAAGGTGTTTGAGCTCCTGGAACTCGAGGGTGTGGAGCTCTCACCCGAGAAGGAGGAGGCCCTGCGTCACTTCGATGCGGGGATGGCCGCGTACAAGCGGCACGAATGGGCATCCGCACGGACGCACTTCCAGGACGCCGTGAGGGCCTGTCCGGACGATGGACCGAGCATCCTTTACGTAAGCCGATGTGACGAGCACATCGAGGATCCGCCACCGGCCGATTGGGATTTCGTGGTGCGACGGACCGAAAAGTAGAAGATTGAAAGAAGGGGTCCGATCTCGGTCGGATCCCTTTTCAGCCGGAGAACGTTATGAAGAAAGCCCTAAGCACGGCCCTGCTCGCTATGGCGGGTCTCGCAGCCTCGCTGTCTGCACAGGATCCCGTCGCCCTCGTGATCCGGGTTCAGGGCGAGGTCATGGTCCGTCACGGCGGGGGGGCAGCCGAACCCGTCTCCGTCGGTGAGCAGATGTTCGTCGGTGACGATCTCTCACCGACCGATGGCTCTCGGGCCATCCTGATCACGCGCACGGGTGCCCAGCAGATCGTGACCGAGCCGACGACCATGGTCGAACCGCGAGGCGCCGGAAACCCCGACATGTTCACACGTGCGATGAGCACGTTGGTCCAGGCCGCCGCCACGGACGCGAGCACCGGCGGGCGTCAGGGCATGATTCGCCCGATTCCCGGACAGAGCACACTCGTCTCTCCCCGGAACAGCCTTCTGGTGATGGATGGACGGCCCACGTTCCAGTGGACGGCCACGCCCGATCAGACGTACGACCTCATGATCCGGCGGGTCGGGGCGGCGGGGCGACCGGCCATCTTCGAAATCGGACCTGACACGACGTTCACGCTGCCCGAAGGGGAAGATTTGGAATTCGGCGCCTCGTACGTCTGGACCGTCTTCGTCGGCGGTCGACGGGGAGGACGGCCCATCCCGGAGCAGGAATTCCGGGTGATGAGCATCGAGGAATCCGTCGACATGCAGGACTACCTGGACGAGATCGCGGTCTTCGGTCTCGACCCGATGACGGATGGTCTCTTTCTGACCGTCGTGGCGTATCGCGACATGGGTCTCTTTTATGACGCGGCCGACGCTCTCGACACCGTCGAGGGTCAGGCGAGCCTCAGCGCGGAGCTCTACCTCCTCAAGGGTGAGATTCTGGCCGAGCTGGGGCAGGAGGAGGCAGCGAGGGCAGCGTTTGACAAGGCTGACGAGTTAATGCGATGACCGATCCTGCGGGTGCCGGACTGGCGACCGACATGAGTCTCGAGCAGCTGACGTCCGAGCTCGAGCGTTCGCGAAAAGCTCTCCGTGAGATGAGCAAAGTCGGGATGGCGCTGATGGGAGAGCGCGACCCGTCCACGCTGTTCGACCTGATCCTCACCCAGTCGCGCGCTCTGAGCAATTCCGACGCCGGGAGCCTGTACCTGGTCGAGAAGGACGACGAGAACGCCGACGTTCTGCACTTCATCGCCTCGCAGAACGACACACTCCCTCACCTCCCGTCACCGACCTTCCGGCTTCCACTCAACGAGATGTCACTCGCCGGGTACGCCGCAACGACCGGTCGCCCACTGGTGCTGGAAGACGTGTACGAGTTGCCGGACGACGTCCCCTACTCGTTCAACAAGGCGGCCTTCGACGAGAAGTTCGGGTATCGGGCGAAGTCGATGCTCATCGTGCCGATGATCGACCATCGCGACACGTGCGTGGGGGTCCTGCAGCTCATCAACCGGAAGTCGAACGTCGACGCCGAGATCCACACGGACGAGGACTCAGACCGCTGGGTGCTGCCGTACACCGAGCGCGAAGTGGACATCGTCACGTCCCTCGCAGGCCAGGCGGCCATGGCGATCGAGAACGGGCGCCTCTACCAGGACATCGAGAATCTCTTTGCCGGCTTCATCAAGGCAGCGGTGACCGCGATCGACCGACGGGATCCGACCACGTCGGGTCACTCCGTGCGCGTCACCGAGCTGACGTGTGACGTCGCCATGCTCATCAACGAACAGACTGAGGGCCCCTACGCCCACACGCACTTCTCCGACGCAGAGCTCAAGCAGCTTCGCTACGCGGGGTTGCTGCACGACTTCGGCAAGGTAGGCGTGCGAGAAGAGGTCCTGGTCAAACAGAACAAACTCTCGCCCGTGCTCGGGGCTCTCGTGCTCGGTCGCTTCGCGCTCATTCGCATCACGCTTCGGCTCGACGCCGCGAGTGCGCGGGCGGACGCCGTGGCAGGCAAAGGCCTCGTGGGTGCGGCCGAGGAGATCGCCTTGATCGACGCCCAGCTCGAAGAGGACCTCGCCCGTGTGGACCGCTACTGGCAGGCGATCCAGGACGCCAACGTACCGCGCGTACTGGACGAGGAGGCGGCGGGCATCCTCGACGAGATCGCGGGGCACACCTTCGTGAACCCGGACGGCGAAGAGCAGCCGTACATCACGCCACTCGAACTGCACTTCCTCAAGATCAAGCGCGGATCACTCGACGAGAGCGAACGCGAACAGATCCAGGCTCACGTGGTCCACTCGTACGATTTCCTGCTCAACATCCCGTGGACGGACGAGCTTTCGCGAGTGGCGGAGATTGTCCGAGGCCACCACGAGAAGCTGGACGGTTCCGGCTATCCGGACGGAGTGACGAGTGAGAACCTGTCACTCGAGACCCGGATCATGACCGTATGCGACATCTTCGATGCGCTGACTGCATCGGATCGTCCCTACAAGAAGGCGATGCCGGTCGACCGGGCCATCTCGATTCTGCGCATGGAGGCGGCGGACGGGATGCTCGACCCGGACATCGTCGAGCTTTTCGCCGAGAGCCAGGTGTATCGAAAGGTCCTCGACTCCGACTGGCGAGAGTTCTAGGCCTCCGGGGCCGTGTCGTTCGCGCCGGGTTCCAGCGGACCGGACCGTCGCGACCCTGCCGCCGTCGGGGCACCGAGCCAGTCGAACAGTCCTCGCAGCCCCCAGAGCGTGACGGCAACGATCACACCCAGCAGAAGCCATCGGACCGCCGTCGCCCAGAAGTCGGTCGTCACCGGCGGCATGGCGAAGTTGTACTCAAGGAGGGCCACTCCCCGCTCGAGCATCCAGTGCCACCCCGTGTGCGCGAGCACCGCCGACAGCACGATTACGCCGGCTACCTCCGGTAGCCATCGTTCGAACAAGAGTCTGAGGATCGGCACGACCAGAGCGAGGACGAAGAGTTGACCGAACTCCACGCCGACGTTGAAGGACAGCAGAGAGGTCAGCAGGTGCGCGCCGGCAAACTGGAGCGACTCGGACAGGGCGAAGGAAAACCCGAATCCGTGCACGAGCCCGAACCCGAACGCGACCATCCAGCGCTTCGCCACCTCCGAACCCATGATGTTCTCGAACGCCATGAAGACGATCGACAGCGCAATCAGCGTCTCGATCAGCGGAGGGAACCAGAGCGCCTGAGGCGCGAGGCCCATGGCAGCCGCGATCAGCGTGATCGAGTGCGCGATCGTGAACGAGGTGACGATCGGAATCAGTGCCATCAAGCTGCGCACTGGAATCACGAGGCACAGCAGGAAGAGAATGTGGTCGATCCCGTCGAGGATGTGCTCGAAGCCGAACACGACGAAGCGCCACGCCGCCTGATGCCAGCGTGGATCGAGTCTGACGACACCCGGATCCCCGGAGAACTGGAACGCCCGCTCCGCGCCCCCCGGCGGTAGAAACCGGAGTACGGTGATCGTCCTGAGTCCCAGGTGGTTCAGCCCCGAGGCCAGCGAGAAGTCGGACGTCTCCGACGCGATCGGCCACTCGAGGAGCACGTCGACCATCGCCTGCTGGGGCGGCAACTGGATCCCGTCGCGGAGGGGCTCCGAGAGCACGTTCGCGTAGGCGCGCTCCCAGCTCCGAAACGCCCGGTCGCCCGGGATCGCCACACGCACCGCCGCGAGCTCCGCGCGCCCCAGAGCCTCGCCGTTCTCGAGCACCGAGACGTAATCGCCGACCCAGACGTCGACCGCCTCGAGCACCATGTTCTCGGACTCTGAGATCTCCAGGTACCCTGGCTCTCGCGACGGGAAGTCGTAGTCGCGCAAGGAAACCAGAGGGACTCGAACGAGCATGCGCAGCGTCGACCCCTCCGGCTTCACAAAGGCCTGAACGGTGACGTCGGACGGGATCTCGTGCGCCTCTCCCGACCACG
>CALHIO010000310.1 GCA_938030915.1 uncultured Gemmatimonadota bacterium | reverse complement strand
GGACGAGGCCGAACGCCTAACCGGTCGACGGCCCGCGGGACCGATCCGTGTGCTCACCCATCTGCGCTACTTCGGGTACGTCCAGAATCCGGTGACGTTCTACTACTGCTTCACGCCCGATGGCGAGCATGTCGAGACGATCCTGTCGGAGATCACCAACACCCCGTGGGGCGAACGGCATATCTACGCGGTCACCGGCCGCGCGGAAGACGACCCCTCCATCGACGGGGCCGGCGCCACCGGCCGCGCGCATGAATTCGGCAAGGCCTTTCATGTCTCTCCATTCATGGACATGGACCATGCGTACTCGTGGCGTTTCAGCGAGCCCGGTGCGGCTCTGACGGTGCACATGACGAACCAGACAGACGGGTCGGGTGGCGGGACGAAAATGTTCGATGCATCCCTCTCCCTCCGGCGCCGTGAAATCACGGGTCGAACGCTCTCGGGCGTACTCCTCTCCTATCCGCTCATGACGGCGAGAGTCGCCGTCGGCATCTACTGGCAGGCGTTTCGACTCTGGCTCAAGCGTGTGCCCTTCTTCGTCCACCCTGCGAAACGATCCGCGTGAGGTTCTGACCCAATGAGCTTCTTCGACACGCTCGCCAAGAGGGCGGTACGCGCTCAACTCGGCGCACTCGACCGGGGTCGCCTGACTCTGATCGACGGGGACCGCACCTCGGTTCACGGTACCACCGATGGTCTGTCCGCCACGGTGAACGTGCTCGATCCGGGCTTCTATCGCGCCGTAGCCTTCGGAGGCCACGTCGGCGCTGCCGAGGCGTACGCGGACGGGGCATGGACGACCCCGGACCTCACCGCGCTCGTGCGACTTTTCGTTCGGAATCGGGAGGTGCTCGACGGCATGGAAACCGGGCTGGCCCGAGTTGCCCAGCCGTTGCGCCACTTCTTGCATGCCCGGAACCGTAACACCGAGTCTGGAAGCCGTCGTAACATCCACGCACACTACGATCTGGGGAACGACTTCTTCCGCGAGTTTCTCGACGAGACGATGACCTACTCGGCGGGCATCTTCGACGATCCGGTATCGACCCTGAACGACGCATCCATCTCCAAGTACGATCGGCTCTGCCGCAAGCTCGACCTCGGGCCCGACGACCACGTCGTGGAGATCGGAACCGGCTGGGGGGGCTTCGCCCTGCATGCCGCCTCGACGTACGGGTGCCGGGTCACCACCACGACGATCTCCCGGGAGCAGCACGGACTCGCGACGCAAAGGATCCGTGAGGCGGGGCTCGACGACCGGGTTTCGGTGATGCTCGAGGACTACCGAAAGCTGACCGGGACCTTCGACAAGCTCGTGTCGATCGAGATGATCGAGGCCGTCGGCCACCACTATTTCGAGACGTACTTCCAGCAGTGCGCGCACCTTCTGGCGCCACATGGCCTCGCCGCGATTCAGGCGATCACGATCCAGGATCGTTTCTACGAGTCAGCCCGGCGCGAAGTCGACTTCATCAAGAAATACATCTTCCCCGGCAGCTGTATTCCGTCGATTTCAGCCCTGTCCAGGGCAGCCGCCCCGACTGACCTTCGACTCGTACACCTCGAGGACCTCACTCCCCATTACGCGGAGACGCTGCGTCGGTGGCGCGCACGCTTCTTCGATCGGTGGGATCGGATCGAAGCGCAGGGCTTCGACGAGCACTTCAAGCGCATCTGGGAGTTCTACTTCTGCTATTGCGAGGGCGGCTTCGACGAAGCGGTCCTGGGATCCATCCAATTCCTCTTCGCGAAGCCCCAGGCTGATGTTCCCGGGCTCGTCGATCTCCCGCCGCTGCGGAGGCACGTCGCATGACCGCACTCGCCATCGATCTTGCCGAGCGCGGTCTCGTCCCACTCCCCGGGCTGAGACTGGGCGTCCGGCGCCTTCTTGCCCAGCGTCTCGCCGACGCAGCAGAGGGCCCGAGCGTCGAGGAGTTTGCGGCCGAACTCGCGACGAGTGCCGTGGCCCTCGTACCCGAGAAGGCCAACGAGCAGCATTACGAACTCCCGCCCGAGTTCTTCGAGCTCACCTTGGGTCCGAACCTGAAGTACAGCGGAGCCTACTGGCCCGACGGGGTGTCGACGCTTGGCGAGGCAGAGGACGCGATGCTAAACCTGACCGCGGACCGGGCCGGTCTCGCAGATGGTCAGGACATTCTCGAGCTCGGGTGTGGGTGGGGATCCCTCACGCTGCACATGGCTCGCCGCTTTCCGAACGCGCGCATCACCGCAGTGTCGAACTCCGCCCCGCAGCGTCGGTTCATCGAGGGACGCGCGCCGGACAACGTACGGATCATCACCGCAGACATGAACGAACTCCAGCTCGACGGGCGCTTCGATCGGGTGGTGAGCGTCGAGATGTTCGAGCATATGCGGAACTATCAGGAACTCCTGCGACGGATCCGTGGGTGGATGAAGGACGACGCGCGCCTCTTCGTGCACGTGTTCTGTCACCGGGAATACGCGTACCCGTTTGAGACAGAAGGCGACGACAACTGGATGGGTCGGTATTTCTTCACCGGCGGCATCATGCCGTCCTTCGACCTCTTTCGCCGTTTCGATGATGACCTCGTCGTCGAGGAGGACTGGGAGGTCGACGGCACGCATTACGAGCGCACCGCCCGTGCATGGCGCGAAAATCTGGAACGACGGAAGGAGCAGGTCATGCCGGTGCTCCGGGATACGTACGGCCATGACGCCGATCGCTGGTTCCACCGTTGGCGCCTCTTCTTCCTCGCCTGCGAGGAATTGTTCGGCTACCGACAGGGATCCGAGTGGATCGTCGGTCACTACCGCTTCGCGCCGAGGGGCTGACCCTGAACTCCTGGTGGCTCACCCACGCGCCGAGGTGGGAAAGGACGAGGTGCATGTCTCGGGAGAAACGTCACATCACGCCTGGTTAGGGCGCCCCGAGAATGAGGCAGCGAGCTTCAGGCGCTCAGACGCCTCCTGCGGATGCCCAGAGCGAGGAGCCCTGCGCTGAGCAGGAACAGCATTCCTGGCTCAGGAACGGTGACGGTCGTCTCGTCACCGCCGTACACGGTCCAATGCGACAGAGCTTCCGATCCTTCCGGCAGGTGGAATGTCAACGACTCGACCGGAACCGCAAAATAGTACAGGCTGAAGTTGTTACCGGCTTTCAGAGCCAAAACGAAGTCCTGATAGATGGCCCCGAATGAGAGCGGTCCGGCGGCAAGACCGGAGTAGTCGTCTTCCCCCACCCCGTCGATGCGGAACGGATTGCTCAGCCATCCGTTCTGGTCCTCACCGGCCTCGTTCTCGATGAACTGGAGAACATTGGCCTCACCGGGATCCGAATTCCCCAGATTGTTTCCTTCGAATGCTCCCTCGCACCACGTGTAGGCCTCACTGAAGAGGGTGGTGCTGCAGGAAGGGTCACCGGTGTAATTCAGGTCCACAAACACGCTCGACGTGGACGACCAGGAGTTCGTCAACTGAAGCTGGCCTTCAGCCGCTCCGGGGAAGGTCAAACAAGCAACAAGCGCGACAGCCGACCGTCTGAGCGACCGAACCATAGATCTTCTTCCAGCTTTTGGGGGAATTTGCCCATCTGAAGAGCAAGATAGAGACCAAGATGTAGCTAAATCGTAAACTGTTTCCTCGAAACACTTTAGCGGCCCACAAGAACATGACCCCAGTCGAAATTGGTACGCGTGAGTAGGATTGTGTGGCGATGTCGCGGCACACACCGGACAGTTTGTCCGGGTGGCGTGTGGCGCTCCGCACATGGCCACTGAACGGTGCTGCACGGATCGTTTTCGCTCGCCGGTTGCCCGCAGGGGTGCGATGCCCCCCTATTATAGGGTCGCGCCCAGCACGGTTCTGGTCCTCCCGGAAGCGCCTGAAGCTCAAGGCTTTTCCTGGCTCAAGGCTTTCCCTCCAAAAACCCTTTTCAAGCGTTCAGCGTGCCCCCCCCATTGCTCAACATCGTCAGACCTGTCGTAGGTCTTGCCTTGCTCTTCGCAGTCTCCTGCACCGTCAAATCAAGCCCTACCGACCCCGGGGGTGACCCCGTACCAACGTCCATTCAACTGGATGTGTCCTCCGTCGCCTTCTCGGCAGTTGGGGACTCGGTGCGTGTGAACGCCACGGTTCTGGACCAGAACGGCGATCCAGTCACGGGTGCCCCAATCGCATGGAATTCTTCGGACCCGTCAGTGATCCGTGTGGATGGAGGACTCCTCACCGCCACGGGAAACGGAGTGGCGACCATCACGGTCAGTAGCGGCTCCGTCACCCTCACGTTCACGGTCACCGTCTCTCAGACCGCGACGAACATCTCCCTCGATCCGGACACCCTCACGTTCGAGTCGCTCGGAGACACGCTCTCGGTACTGGCGGCCGTCTCCGATGCAAATGCATTCCCTGTCCCGGGCTCAGCGGTCACCTGGGCCTCGTCGGACGAGGCGGTCGCGACCGTTGTCGATGGCACGGTCACGGCGATCGGCAACGGAACCGCGACCGTATCGGCAGCGGTGGGCACCGTCACCGCGACCGCCACTGTCGTCGTTGAGCAGATCGCTGCCAGCGTGACCCTCAGTCAGGACTCCGTCACGTTTGCATCCGTCTCCGATACCTTGAGCCTCACCGCCGTGGTTCAGGACGCAGGTGGCACGACCGTCTCGGGTGCCTCCGTCACCTGGGCCTCGTCGGACGAGACGGTCGCCACCGTCGTCGACGGTCTGATCACGGCCGTCGGTGCGGGTACGGCGACCATCTCCGGGTCCGTGGGGCCGGTCACCGCGACCGCGACCGTCGTCGTCGAGCAGGACGTGGCAAGCGTTCAACTCAGTCAGGACTCGGTCAGCCTGGTTTCCATCTCCGATACGCTCACGCTGGCCGCTGAGGTACTCGACACGGGAGGAACTCCTGTCTCAGGTGCCTCCGTCACCTGGGCCTCGTCGGACGTCGGCGTCGCCACGGTGGACGGGGGCCTGGTCACGGCGGTCGGCAACGGCACTGCAACCATCACCGCATCGAGCGGGGCCGCGAGCGCATCGGCCGTCGTATCCGTTCTTCAATCCGCGAGCGGCAGCAACAGCGTGGTCAGTGTGGCAGCCGATACACTGTTCGCGACTCGGTCCGCCACGTCAGATGTGACCGTCCAGCTCGTGGACGCACTCGGCACTCCTCTGACCCAGAGCGCGGGAACGGTCGAGTTCGAAGCACCTTCGGTGGGCTCCGTCAGCACTCCAGTCGACAACGCTGACGGCACGTACTCAGCCATCTACACGGCAGGGCCGCAGGTCGGCCCCGTCACGCTGACCGCATCCCTGAACGGTACGGCGCTGAGTAACTCGGCCGAGATCATCCTGAAACCGACCTTCGTGCTCGCCGACAACGAGATCACGATCGTCTGCTCGGAGGCGGCAGTCGGGGAGACCGGGGACGTCGCGGGCACGACGTACACTCGACACGACCGGGCCTCGCTGGACTCACTGGTGAGCGCCGGAATCGTATCAGGGAACTACTCGGCGCTCGGATCGGCATGCACCTCGGGTGTGAGCGCGATGGACTCACTGTTCGCCTCCGCTGCCTCCTTCAATGAGCCCATCAACTCCTGGGACGTGAGTTCCGTCAGTGACATGTCGGCCATGTTCAGCGCAGCCACGTCATTCAATCAGGAGCTGAGCGCATGGGACGTGAGCGCCGTCACCAGCGTACACGCCATGTTCGAGTTCGCGGCGGCATTCAACCAGCCGATCGGGTCATGGAACGTCGGAAGCGCGACGGACATGAGTCACATGTTCCGGGGAGCGACGTCGTTCAACCAGGCACTGGCAGACTGGGACGTGAGCAACGTCGAGAACATGCGCTGGATGTTCACGGAGGCCTCGGCCTTCGATCAGCCCATCGGGAACTGGACCGTCGGATCGGTGACCGACATGAACTACATGTTCGGTTTCGCCAGTGCGTTCAATCAGGATATCGGTGCGTGGGATGTGCAGCAGGTATCCGACATGTACGCCATGTTCATCAACGCCGCCCAGTTCGATCAGCCCATTGGATCGTGGGATGTAGGGCAGGCCACGAATATGGCCTACATGTTCTACGGCGCGGCTGCGTTCGATCGACCGCTCGGACTCTGGGACGTCCAGCAGGTCACGAACATGGCGGGAATGTTCGAGTCGGCCAGTCAGTTCAACCAGGACCTGAGCGGTTGGTGCGTGGGGCTGCTCTCTACCACCCCCACTGCATTCGATACGAATGCGACATCGTGGGCGCTGGCTGACTCACGACCGTTGTGGGGTTCGTGTCCCATCACCCTCGGAACGAGCTACCTCGGGAGCGGCAATGTCGGTGCGTTCTACTCGACCTCCATCACGCCCGCGACCTCGGCCGGAGGGACGGTCTCCTACGCGGTGACCGGCGGCAGTCTGCCTGCAGGAGCGACCCTGGACAGCTCGACCGGACTCATCGCCGGGACAATGACCACGGCGGAGGCCTCTTTCTTCGAGATTACGGCATCCAACGCCTGGTCGAGCGCCTCCGAACTCTTCAGCCTGACCATTTCGGGCCAGCCCGACACAGCATTCAACCTCTCATTGATCAATGTCGCCGAAACCCTGCCCGTCACCGAGGTGCGCACCGCACTCGACGCGGCTGTCGCCCGGTGGGAAGCGATCGTGACGGGCGACCGAGGCCCCGTGAACCTTCCACCCCTCGCCTCGACGGTGTGCAGCGACAACGGTGATCGCATCAGCGGTCAGAGTATCGACGACGTCCTGATCTTCATCGACATCACCGCGATCGACGGCACGGGTGGAACGTTGGGATCGGCGGGGCCTTGCCTGAACACAGGCTCCGCTCCGAACACACTGGTGGGGATCCTTCGTCTCGATGAAACCGACATTCTTCCGCTCTCTGCATCGGATCTGCAGGCGGTCGTGTGGCACGAGATCGGACACATCATGGGCATCGGCACCCAATGGACCGGCAATGGACTCATCGCCGGGGATGGCACGACGACTCCAACGTATCTCGGGTCCGCCGCGAATGCCGAGTACGTGTCACTCGGAGGTAGTGGTGCCATTCCGATCGAAGCTGATGGTGGTGACGGCACAGCGTACTCTCACTGGGATGACAGCACCTTCAACAACGAGATCATGACGGGCTTCCTGAATTCCGGGAGCACCAATCCGATCAGCAGGATGACGATTGCCGGCCTTCAGGATCTCGCGTGGAGCGTGAGCTACTCCACAGCAGAATCGTACTCACTTCCGGCCCCCGCCTTCATGCTGAGCCAGCCACCCGCACCGAGGGCGTGGGAGGCCGCGCCCGACTGGTCACAGGTTACGATCTCGATCGAAAACAGGGAGTGAGCCCCACCCTTGCCGGTGACATCATCAGGGTGAGGCGCGTCTGCCCAGTGACGAGCGAGCCGTCACGGCGTCCAGGGAAATCCCACCGCCTGACCGGGGCGCTTCCCGGACCCTAGCCCTCGTCGAGCGTGTTGACGGTCGCGGTCGCCACGCCGTCCCGGTCTACGGTGACCCGAACGACCAGAGGCTGGCAGCATACGTGGCAGTCCTCGACGTATTCCTGCATGCCACCTCCGCCCTGGTCCACGCCGAGGTCGATGCCTTCACCGCAGTAGGGGCAGAAGACCGAGACCGCCTCGGCGAGGTCCGCTCCCAGTTCATCGTCGTCCCATTCGTCCGAATCGGATCCGACCCAATCGATCATGCCGAAACCTGTACGCCGATCCCGGTCGGCACCAGAGTGTCACCCACGGGGCTCATGGAGTGTGGGCTCAACCGAGTGTCGCGACCATGACTGCCTTGATCGTATGAAGCCGGTTTTCGGCCTGGTCAAAGACGACGGAGTGCCCCGACTCAAAGACCTCCTCGGTGACCTCGAGGCCGTCGAGGCCGAACTTCTGGAACACCTCTTCTCCGATCTCCGTGTCTCGATTGTGAAAAGCGGGGAGGCAGTGCATGAATTTCGCGTCGGCCTTCCCGGTCGCCGCCATGACCTCCGCGTTGACCTGGTAGGCCCTCAGCACCTCGATCCGTTCGGCCCAGACCGAGTCGGGCTCGCCCATCGAAACCCAGACATCCGTGTGGATGAAGTCGCATCCGTCGACCCCGGCGGCCACATCACTCGTGAGCGTCACCGATCCCCCTGTCCGGGCGGCCAGCGCCTCACACTGCGCAACTAGGTCCGGACCCGGCCAGAGCGATTCGGGCGCCACGAGACGAACATCCATCCCGAACAGCGCACCGCCGACCATGAGCGAGTTCCCCATGTTGAAGCGCGCGTCACCGAGGTAGGCGAAGCTGGTGGAACCGAGGTCTCCCGGCCCGTGCTCCCGCATCGTGAGGACGTCCGCGAGGATCTGGGTCGGATGGTACTCGTCGGTCAACCCGTTCCAGACCGGGACGCCCGCGAAGCGGGCGAGTTCCTCGATCCGCTCCTGACCGAATCCACGGTACTCGATCCCGTCGAACATCCGACCCAGGACGCGGGCCGTGTCCGCCATCGTCTCTTTCGTCCCGATCTGCGTTCCGGTCGGGCCCAGATACACGGTACGCGCTCCCTGGTCGAAGGCCGCGACTTCGAAGGCGCAGCGCGTTCGGGTGGAGCCCTTTTCGAAGATGAGCGCCAGGTTCTTACCCGTCAGCTTCGGCTCTTCACGCCCACTGCGCTTCGCCTCCTTGAGCTCGGCGGACAGATCGAGGAGGTACAGGGCCTCCTCCGGGGTGAAGTCGAGGAGCTTGAGAAAGTGGCGCCCACGAAGGTCGACGCTCATCGGCAATTTCTTTTCTGTGATGGGACGCTCGGCCCGTGGCTGTGGATTGCCGTGTCGAACAGCCCTCGAAGGTGTGGGCGGTTCGGCGCGGAAGGCAAAGAGTCTAACGCCGGTCGCTGCAGGACTCTACGCTTCGACAGCGAACATTCACCCGGGGGCGACCAGGTGACGCACGATCGAAGACTCCGCGTCGACCCTCGCGGCCCGATCCCCGGTCGGCCTACCTTCCTCCCGTCGGACCCCATCGAACCGTGCCGCAGATGCGTTCTTCGTCGCTTCCTCGTAGCTCTGTCCTACTCTCCCTGCTCGTGATCACCGGCTGCGTTGGGCGAACGGACGTGAATGCTGATGGGTCGAACGGCGAACTCCCCTCGGATCTTCAGGAGCGCATCGAGGCACGCCTCAGCTCCTTGAGCGCGACCTCGTCGATCTACGCCAAGCACCTGCCGACAGGACGGGAGATCGCGGTTCGCGCCGATCAGCCGATGAATACGCTCAGCGTCATCAAGATTCCGGTCATGGTTCAGGCCTTCCGTGACGACGCCTCCGGCCGCCTCGACCTCGATGATCGCTACACGGTCGAACCAGAGGATATGCGCCGCGGCAGCGGGCTGATTCAGACCTTCGCGCCGGGTTTGAATCCGACGCTGCGCGGCCTGGTCACCCAGATGATCATCACGTCGGACAATACGGCGACTGACATGGTCATCGAGGCTGTCGGGCTCGACCGGGTCAACACACTCCTCGAGTCGGAGGGGTACGTCGACACTCGGCTGAAGGCGACGACCGGGGATCTCTTCCGGGCCGTCTGGGTGCTCGCCGATCCCGCGAATGCCTCGATGAGCGACCTCGACGTCTTCCAACGCGGTTTCCCCGGCGACGCGGAGGCGGCGGCGCGCTCCTTCGCCTTCGAAGGCGACTCGACCGCGTGGCTCGGTCGGACTACGGCACGTGAGATGGGCCGTCTTCTCGAGCAGATTCTGGGCAGCGACCTCACGGAGGAGGAGGCGACGGACGAGATGA
>CALHIO010000309.1 GCA_938030915.1 uncultured Gemmatimonadota bacterium | reverse complement strand
GGGATCTACGAGTCTTCAGCGCGGATTATGCGGTGGGGTCAATCCAACGATCTCTTGGCGGCATGCCGGGCTGAGGCCGATCCGTACGCTTTCCTGCTCGCGCACCCGTCGATCGATCCGCCTCAGGGGGCACTCCAGGCCATCCTCGGTTCTGGAAGGACGGACCTCGTGGATGACCGGGCCTTGCTCCGAGAACTCACGCGCTTCGCCGCCGTCGTAAACGACCTTGAGCGCGAAGAGGTACGAGCGAATGCGCATCTCGCGCATGAGGTCTACCCATACCTGCACGACGCACTGGACCTCAAGACAGCAGTGCGCTCAGGCGGCTATGTGTGGGAGGACGTCGGCGACGCCCCAGTTCCCTGCGATCCAGTACTTTCTCCCGCCTTCCAGAGCGTCATTCACTATGACTGGAGTTACCACGAGGTGATACTGCAGGAGACCATCCCGGCCTTGGAGGAGTCTGTGGAGGCGGTCAGTTCACTGCTCGAGGCCGAAGGGTATCGCTAGGAGAGGGGAACTTTGCCCAGACTGAAGTGGCCGAGGTCAGTGCTAGCCGTGCGCGACCTGGAGGAATCCACGCAATTCTATGTCGATGTCCTCGGGTTCGAGCTCGAGCCGATCGAAGCACCGGGTTGGAGCTTTCTTCAACGCGACTCACTCCGTCTCATGCTCGGCGAATGCCGTGACGAGGTCGCCGCAGGCGACACCGGAAACCACTCGTGGTTCATGCATGTGCTGGTTTCCGAGGTGGACCAGCTTCATGACGAACTGGTTCAGAAGGGAGCCGAAGTGGTCGTTCCGATCGGAGACCGATCGCACGGCCACCGCGAGTTCGTCATTCGCACACCTGACGGCCATCGCCTGATGTTTGGCGAGCCCCTGGCCTGATGAGTCCCGGGGAGGTGCGAGGTTCTCAAGTGCTTTCGCCTGACCGCGCCTTGCTGCTACCCGGGGAGGCTTTGACCGCAGCTCGCTGGATCTTGCTGGCGAAGTCACCGGTTCGGCAGCAGAATTCCGAGACGTCAGGCGGTAGCCCGATGGAGGGACCGGATCAGGCGTGACGGGAGAGCAGTGCCATGAGCTTCGACTTCATTTTTATGCTTACGGCAAACGATGCGACCGTCCCAGACGCACGCGCCCGGCTGAGTGAAGTCCTCGGGGGCGGTGCGCGCCACATCGGGTTCAAGGACGTCGGGCTACCACTCGCTGAGCTCAAGATCCTCGCGGATGAGATCCGAGACGCGGGGGGGCGTTCGTACCTCGAAGTGGTCAGCCTCGACGAGGAAAGCGAGCTGAGGTCGGCGAGGGCGGCCGTGGAACTCGACGTGGATTGCCTTCTGGGGGGGACCCGCCCCGAGCAGGTCGTTCCGATCGTGCGCTCCCACCCGATTCGCTACTTCCCATTCCCTGGAAGGGTCGCGGGCCATCCAAGTGTGCTGGAGGGCTCACAGGACGAGATCGTCGAGAGCGCGCGCGCGTTGACCGACCTGGAGGGTGTGCACGGACTCGATTTGCTCGCCTACCGGTTCACGGGCGACGTCCTCGAGTTGATCCGGACCGTATGCGCCGCCACGGACAAGCCTGTGATCGTCGCGGGGAGCATCGACAGCGCCGAACGAGTCCGCGCAGTGGCCGAGGGAGGCGCCGCCGGTTTCACAGTCGGCACTGCAGCCCTCAGCGGGGAATTTCCTGCCGAGGGTGACGGTCTCACGGCGCAGGTGCAGTCCATCCTCGCCATCACGCTCGACGCGGGCCGCCGATCCACAGCACCACGCCGCATCGGGATTGTGGCGCACAACGAACGCAAAGCCCAGCTCGCTGCCTGGGTGGCACGACATGCCAAGGCGCTGCGGCGCCATCGGCTGATCTGCACAGGGGGGACCGGGGCCATGTTGCTCCATGCCCATCCGGAATTGTCGATCCACCGTCTCCACCGCGGGGGGCGAGGTGGAGACCTCCAGCTCGGTGCGATGATCGCAACAGGCGAGCTGGACGCCGTCGTCTTCTTCGCCGACCCACATGCACAGCATACCAGTGACGTTGATCTGCAGGCGCTCATCCGTCTGGCCATCATGCACGACATGCCGATCGCCAACAGCCCGACAGCTGCGGATCTGATCGTTGCGGCGAACCTACCGGGCTGAGTCAACGGTGCGCGTCACTCTTCCAGTGGATGCCGATCACGATTCCAGCCTGTAGAATTCGAGAGGGCCGTGTTGCGCGCCGACGGCACAATCTCTCCAGCATCCGAGCCCATGGTCCGAAAGCTTCTACCGGTGGCTGCCGCGGTCGCGCTCTTCGGCCTCGCCGACCCGGCGCTCGCCCAGACGTATGACATTCTCATCTCGGGCGGCGATGTCGTCGACGGAACCGGGGCGGAGCGCTTCCGTGCGGATGTCGCGATCTCCGGCGACCGCATCGTCGCAGTGTCACGAGAGGGGATCGATCCGGCGGAGGCCCGCACGGTCATCGACGCGTCGGGGCGGGTCGTAACGCCCGGGTTCATCGACAACCACGCCCACGTGCAGGAGTCGATCGCCGACTACCCACTGTCAGAGAACTTCCTGCGCCAGGGTATCACCACGCTCTCGTCATCGCTGCATTCAGGTGGTCAACCGTGGCCTCTCGAGGAATTCGCCTCGTCCCTGGAGATGGCACCCAACATGGTCTGGTGGGCGGGTCACACCTGGACTCGGCGTCAGGTCATGGGTAACGAGAATCGGGACCCGACACCCACCGAACTCGAGGAGATGAAAGAGCTCGTCCGGGAGTCGATGCGTCAGGGAGCGATGGGCCTGTCCACGGGTCTGCTCTACGTTCCGGCCAACTACGCCAAGACCGAGGAGGTCATCGAGCTCGCGAAGGTCGCCCGGGAGTTCGGCGGGATCTACGTGAGTCACATGCGGGGCGAGGGTGCCGGTCTGCTCGAGTCCGTCGCAGAGGTGATCCGTATCGCCGACGAAGCCGACATTCCGGCCCAGATCAACCACCACAAGGCCGCCGGAGCCGGTCAGTGGGGATGGAGCGAGCGGACGCTCGCCATGATCGATTCCGCGAACGCTGCTGGGCTCACCGTGGTGCACGACCTCTACCCGTACACGGCCGGAAGCACGGGATCGTCTGTGCTCTTTCCCCAGTGGGCGCTGTCCGGCGGGCCCGACTCCTTTCGCGAGCGGGTGGCGGATTCTGACACGCGCGCTCGTATGGAAGAGGAGATGCGCACGATCTGGCGGACCGACTGGGGCGGAGATGACCTCGCCAGGGTGCAATTCCGCGTGCTGCCCTCGGATCCGGAGTACAATGGAAAGACGCTTGCGGACTACGCCGAGGATCGGGGCTTCGACCGGATGGATATCGAAGCCGGGATGGACCTGGCGATCGAGCTGCATGCGGCCGGGGGCTTCAGCGCCATCTATCACATCATGGACGAGGCCGATGTGATCCGGATCATGCAGCACCCGCTCGCGATGATCGAGACGGACGGCGACAACGTGGGCTTCGGCGAGGGTTTCCCTCACCCGCGCAGCTATGGCGCCTTCGCGCGTGTGCTGGCCCGCTACGTCCGTGAGCTGGGAGTCATCACGCTCGAGGACGCGGTGATGAAGATGACGTCGATGCCGGCTCGCTGGCTCGGCCAGACCGACCTCGGCGTCATCGAGGTCGGGATGCTGGCGGACGTAGCGGTCTTCGATCCAGACGTGATCCAGGACATGGCGACGTACACGGAGCCACACCAGTACTCAGTCGGAATCGAGCACCTGCTCGTGAGCGGGGTGCCGGTCATCCGCGGGGGTGCGATGACGGGAGAGAAGCCGGGCCGTTGGATTCAGGGGCCGGCGCGAAGGCCGATCAGCTGACGACGGGCGTCGGGTCACCAGAAGACGATGTAGAGCGCCACCGTCGTGAGAGCCACGAAGACGCCACCCCACCGGGCTCCCCGGCTGGGCGTGAGGTCGATGTCCGACACGGTCTCGTAAACCACCGGCTCCGTCCGTGGACGCAGGACGGTGAAGCCCGTCATCACCGCGACCACCGTCAGGAAGGTGAATGCCATGTGATTGAGGAAGGCGACGTCTGGAAGCTGCCAGTTGAGCACGCCGTATGTCACGGGACCCACGAGTAGTCCACTGACCGCTGCGGAGAGCGGTGCCCGCGGAATCAGAAGGCCGAAGACGAACAATTCTGCGCGGCTACACTCGTTGAGGTGTGCTGCTCAACCTCAGGTACGTCGACAGTTGCAGCCCGGGTAAATTGGAGCAGCCGCTAACGCGGCTCCTCGTACGCAACTTTTCTGCGGGGCAACGACTCACCGGAAGGAGAGGGCCCTCATCCTCCGGCCGCCCAGTCAACGAAACGAGTGCGCTGACGTGCCCGGGCACTATCCCACTCGACCTTTCCCACTGCTTGGTGAGTTGACGTCGCGCGTGCCGCTCGAGAATCAGTAGCCCAACGCCCCAACTTGCCTTCCGCCGGGAGCGCGTTGTTATCAGTATCCCTAGGCACAAAGC
>CALHIO010000308.1 GCA_938030915.1 uncultured Gemmatimonadota bacterium | reverse complement strand
AACGATTCGGACGTGCCTCGCCGTCTCGAGGGGCTTCTATCCGTACTCGGTGAACTCTCGTCCGGCGACGGCGACGGGGGCGAGTACGAATGCGAGTGGCTGGCGGCGGCGGTCGGACTCGATCCTGCGGACTCGGCGTTGACCGGCGGAGGCCTCATCAAGGCGTGGGAGGAGGTCGGAAGGAGAGCGGGGCTCCAGCCGTCCGACGTGTGCAGCCGCGTCGCGGATTACCTGGGCGTCCGCCTCGCGGATCCCGGTGCGAGAGTCGGGACCGCGCGCCGGCTCGTCCCGGAGGCGCTGGTCACGACGCGCCGTGTCGTACCTCTGGACGAGGATCCCGCCACCATCACGCTCGCGATTTCGAATCCAACCGATCTGGAAGCGGAACTGGAAGTTCGGCGACTGACGGGACGGATTCCGATCTTCGCGGTCGCACCGCCCCCGATGGTCGATGCGCTGATCGATGAATCGTACCAGTCGTCGTCTCCATCGCTCGGTGAAGGGCGAGGCGGTCGGTCGGTCGGGCCGGGCGATGGTGTCACACGGCTCGACTCCGCCGGCCCGGAAGGGGGTGAAGGGGGGCGGGCGATCGTCGTGGATGACGATGCGTCGATGCGCCTTTTGCTGCGCGCCGTGCTGGATAAGAAGGGGTGGAGCGTCATCGAGGCACGCGATGGGCTGGATGCCCTCGATGTAATGGGAGGTCAGGGGAACCTCGACCTCGTCATCGTGGATCTCGACATGCCGCGGATGGACGGCCTCGAGTTCGTGCGGTCGCTGCGCGACCAGAAGGCGTGGGCGACCGTGCCGGTCATTGTCGTAACTGGTGAAGAGGATGAGCTTCTCGAGGCCCAGCTGCTCGAGGAGGGAGCCGACGACTACGTGCGTAAACCTGTCGACGGAAGGCTTCTGCTTGCTCGGGTCGAGTCGACGCTGCGCAGGACGGCGGCCCGAGCGTGAACGCACTGCCCAGCACGCCGCCGGCATTGATCAACGTCCCGAATTTCTAGAGTATGACGGGTTATTCGGAATGCGAGTCGGGGCCGAACGTCGAAGCTCGTGCTCGTCGTTCTCACTGTCTCGCCGCCACGAGGCCCTTTGGCTAACCCCATCGTCTCACCCGTCGTGGGATGGTTCGCGAAGGTCGGGCGAGCCTATCACATCACGCTCGAGCATGCGGGCGCACTGGGCATACTGGCCTGGGACACGATCGTGGCGCTGGTCACGCTCAAGGTCCGGTTCCGGGATGTGCTGCGGCAGCTGCACATCATGGGTGTGCAAAGTCTGCCCATCGTGTTCGTGACTGCATCCCTCGCGGGGATCGTGACGAGTCAGCAGGGGGGCTATCAGCTCATCTCGTCCTCGCCCCGTTACGTCCTCGGAACGCTGGTCGTCCAGTCCGTCGTGCTCGAACTGGCGCCGCTGCTCACGGCGGTCGTGCTCGTGGGCCGGATCGGCGCCCGGATCACGGCCGAGCTGGGTACCATGGTGGTGTCCGAGCAGATCGACGCGTTCAAGTCCCTCGGTCGGGATCCGGTCGCGATTCTCGCGGCGCCCCGCATCGTCGCCGGCGTGCTGACGATGCCCCTCCTGGTCGGCTTCGCCAACGTGATCGGGATCTACGCCGGCATGCTCATGGCGGACCTCGACGGCGGGTTGGGCAAGGAAACGTTCTTCTACGGTGCCCGCCTCTTCTGGCATAGCTGGGATCTGTTCTACGGCTTTTCGAAGTCCGTCGTGTTCGGTCTGGTGATCCCGGTCATTTCGGTCCATATGGGCCTCAGGACGCGCGGGGGCGCGGAAGGGGTGGGACTGCAGACGACGCAGGCCGTGATGTTCATGATTCTGACGATCCTGATCATCGACGCCCTCTTCCCGCCGCTGATGTTGCAGTAGAGGCCCATGATTTCCTACAAGAACATCCACAAGGCGTTCGACATTCCGGTTCTGTCCGGTGTGGATCTCACAGTGGAAACAGGCGAGATGTTCGCCCTCTTTGGTCCTTCCGGGACGGGGAAGAGCGTGCTCCTCAAGACCACGCTCTCTCTGATTGTGCCCGACATCGGAGACGTCGAGGTCGATGGGATGTCGGTGTATGACGGCCCGTCCTCGAACCTCGAGAAGATCCGTCGAAAGATCGGTTACGTCTTCCAGCACGCGGCCCTGTTCGACTCGCTCAACGTGTACGAGAACGTGTCGATGGGGCTACCCGAAGACGAGATCGCCCGGATGCGGACGGCCGATTTGAGTCGTCGCGTCTGGGAGGCCCTCGAGATCGTGAACCTCGAGCCCCGCGAGATTCTCTCCAAGCTGCCGTCCGAGCTCTCGGGGGGGATGAAGAAGCGGGTCGGGATCGCCCGGGCGATCGTTGGACGACCGGAGATCCTCCTCTGGGACGAGCCTACGACCGGTCTCGATCCGATCAACACCGCGGCCGTCGAGCGACTCATTCAGCGGCTGTCGAAGGAACTCGAAGTAACCTCCCTGCTCGTGACGCACGATGTGGAGGGAGGGCTGCACATTTGTGATCGCGTGGCGATGCTGCACAGCGGCACGCTTCGCTTCTGTGGTACCCCGCAGGAATTCAGAGACAGCCCGGACACGGTGGTCCAGGCGTTCGTGGATCGGGCCGCGGCGATCGCGGCCCTCGATATGGCAATCGTGTGATATGACCGATACCGAGAACGGGCGTCAGAGCGCGTCGGAGCAGGAAATCCTCGCGGCGACGCCGCGCAGCACGGGTGGGAAGGAGGCCCAGGTCGGGGTCTTCGTGATCGCCGGAATCATCACCTTCATCCTCGTCCTCTTCTGGATGACTGATCCGGCCACCTTCCGCGGCCGCTACATGCTGGTCACCGAGGTGACGAATGCCGGGGGTGTCCGATCAGGTGACCCGATTCAGATGCGCGGCGTCAACGTCGGGCGCGTCCACGGCTTCGAGATGGTCGAGAACAGCCGGGTCTACATCACGATGGAGATTGAGGGCGAGTGGGAGATCCCGATCGGTTCCGAGACCAGGATGGGAGAGGCCGGTTTGTTCGGTGGCCGCGTCCTCGAGATCGAACAGGGGCAGGGGCCGGGAAGCTACTCCGACTTCGACACGATTCCGGGCGAGAGTGCGGTCGGGGGTGGATTGATGTCGTCGGTAGACGATCTCAGCATTCAGGCCGCCGACGTTCTCAGCTCGATCAACTCCATGCTGTCCGCCGAGACCGTCGGCTCCGTCCAGGGCTCGGCGCAGGAGTTGCAGAACCTTCTGACCGAGCTGTCCGCCGTGACGCGGGAGCAGCGTGGTGCCCTCTCTGATCTGACATCCAGCCTCACGAGCGCGGCCGACGGGCTGTCCGCAGCCTCGGAGGCAGGCCCGAATATCGCGAGCGCAATCGCGAGGGCGGATTCAGCTATGGCGATGCTCGGTCAGACGAGCGAAAGCCTGGACGCGGCGACCAGCTCGCTGAGCGCGATCCTCGGCCGGATGGAGCGCGGAGAGGGGACGCTGGGCCGTCTATCTACGGATGAGACGCTGTACGTCAGCCTAAGCGACGCAGCGGAGGCCCTCAACAGCCTGCTGACCGACCTTCAGGCGAACCCGAACAAGTACATCAACATCTCCATTTTCTAGCCGGCCCACGCGTACCCCGCCGGGTCGGGCGCCTCGCCGATTTGGTGCCCCAGATTGCACAGCGGGCGGCCTCCCGAGGGAGACCGCCCGCGTGCGAGCCGGGCCCGGGCGACCTCTACCAGCCCGGCGCCAGATTGAAGCCCCAGTGCCATCCCTTTTCCGGTCTCTGCCACGGGTACGCGTAGTACGCCTCGAGGATCATGAAGCCGAGGATGTTCATGCGGGCCGAGACACCTGTCGAGAACACGGGAACGCGCCCGCTGCTGTTCCGGCTCCAGACCAGCTCCGGATCCTCGGTGATACAGGAGATGTCTGTACCGACGGTGAAGCAGTTCGGGCTGTCCCATGCGAGTCCACCGTCGGCGAAGAGCACGAGCTCGGTCGGCAGGAACGGGAAGTTGATGATCCCGTACTGTTCCACTCCGATGAACGGGACCCGCGCTTCGACGCTGGCCACGCCGATGCGGTTACCGAAGAGGCGGTTGAAGACGGGACAGTCGTTCGTAACCGTGGCGTTCGAGCACTCGCTCCCTTCGAAGCTTTCCCACGCATACCCGCGGATGAATGTCTCGAAACCGAGGAAGAGCGGGTTCAGGATGCCGAACTCGTCTTCGAACTGCTCCTCGACGGACAATCCGTACCGTCCGTAGTGAAGGCCACGGAAGCCGACGGTGAGATGCTTCGCCGGTGAGTAATACCGGCGGAAGTCGGCGATGATCGTCGAGTAGTCCACGCTACCCTGCGTCTGCTCCAGTTCGAGCCGGTAGCGGCCGCCACGGATCGGCCCGACGAAGCCGAAGAAGGAGTTGTCGCCGACGAGTGCCACGCTGGCCTGAACGAGGTTCAGCGGGCTCGGGGAGGGGATCTCCTCTCGCTCGAAGCCGATCGTCTGACCGAGGCCGTTGAAGTAGAACTTCTCCAGCTCGAAGTCGTAGCTGTACCGAGTCAGGCCCAGGTCGAACTCGACCCGCTCGGTCGTCGAGAACGGGTACTGGAGCCCACCGCCCGCGGAGGTGAGGAAAATGCGCCTCCGGAGGATTCCCTGATATTCGCCGCCGATCTGATTTGGAGCGTCGTCACCGAAGGTGAACTGTCCATACTGGTACGGGATGCGCCCTGCGCTCAGAAGCCAGTTCCACCGATTCGCCTGATTCGCATAGAAGACCTGGCCGCCGAT
Organism: uncultured Gemmatimonadota bacterium; assembly: GCA_938030915.1. Classification (GTDB taxonomy): domain Bacteria; phylum Gemmatimonadota; class Gemmatimonadetes; order Longimicrobiales; family Gaopeijiaceae; genus UBA2589. Next base: position 5,295 of record CALHIO010000308.1, on the reverse strand, counting down.
GTCCTTGAACGTACCCTGGGCCTGAACGGCGACGCCAAGCACCCGGTCACCGAGCATGTCACTGAAATACGCGGAGGTCGCGCCACCGACGTAGTTGCCATACCCACCCGACGAGGCCCCGATGCCGATCGACGGCTGCCCGACGTAGTCCAGGGAAAGACCGGACGAGTACTCCTCCGAGTCCTCCGGACGATTGACGTCGGGAGCGACGAGCCCCGTCTCGGCATCAGCCAGATACGTCGCAATACGGCTGAACCGGTCCGGATAGGCGGGGACCAGGCGACGGCCCGCCTGCATTTCCGCGTTCTCCTGAGCGACCACTGTCGGCGCGGGGGTGTCGAGGTCGTTGGTGTAGATGTGGAACTCGAGCTGGTCGAAAATCGTGAATGCGACCGTGCCGTCCGGCGCGACCGACATGGCTGGCGACAGGTACGTGTGGCCGCTGATCCCGGTCGTGACCCGTGTGTGCCGACGCACGTCACCCGTCTGCAGGCTCAGCCCGTAGATATCGCTGACGCCATCCTGATCGGAGATGAAGTAGAGCGTCTGCCCGTCACCCGAGTACTGCGGGTTGATGTGCTTCACATTCCCGAATACCGGCAACACCTGAATCGCGCCGGTCGCCACATCGATGGTCGAAAGCTGGAACTTGCTGTACACCAGCATCTCGAAGTTCGTCTCCGGACCTCGATCGGATGTGAACGCGATCTGGGTGCCGTCCGGGGACCACGTGGGCTGCAGGTCGGCGAACTTGTCGTTCGTGAGCTGTGTGATGTCTCCCGTCTCCATCTCATACAGGTACAGGTCCGAAATTCCACCGACCGAACCCGAGAATGCGATGTGCCGGCCATCGGGTGACCACGCGGGGTTGGTCACCGCCCCGATACCCTCGAACGAGAGGCGATTTTCGACCTGCCCGTTTGCCGACCGCACGATCACGAGTTCGTTGTCGCCGTTCGCCACGACGACATATGCGAAGAGCTCGCCGTCGGGAGACCACGTTCCGGACGAGTCGATGTACCGCAGGGCGTCGATGTGCGGGTCGGAGTTCGCGCTCGAGAGCTTTCGGATGATGCGACCGGTCTCGGTCTCCGCCATGTACAGATCGACGGAGAAGAGGTCCTTCTCGGACAGGAAGGCGACGTACTGGCCGTCCGGGCTCAGCGACGGCGAAATGTTGACCGAGCCGGAGCCCGTGCAGGGGCAGAGGATCGGCTTACCAGATTCGGCCGGCCGGTCCCGGCCCTCGATGAACGGCCCGTACTCCGCCTCGACCGTCTCACGCCAACGCGCGGACAACGTGTCGGTCGGCATCGCGAGTACGCCCTGGATCGCCCCTTCGAACCCGACACGCAGCGCGCGCCGGTAGATCTGAACGACGGCGTCGTCTCCGTACGTTCCTCCGATGTACGCCCAGAGCGCCTGACCGAACCGGTACGGGAAAAAGCGGGATTCCTTGGTCATCTGCTCGATCGTCGGCAGCTCGTCACGGTCGATCGCGTCGCGGATCCACATTGCCGTAAGGGGATCGTCGCGACCCACCGACATGTACTCGGCCATCCCTTCGATCAGCCACAGCGGGAGCATCGACATGCCCTGCAGGCCGCCGCCCCGGCGCGACTGCGCGATGTTGTACTGGAACGCATGCACCAGCTCGTGCCCGAGCACATGGTCCGTATCCCAGTAGGATCCGGTCATCGGCATGATGACGCGGTTCTTGAGTGACTCAGTCACTCCACCCACGCCTTCGCCGATGAAGCCGGACAGGGTATTCGTCTGCTGAAAGTCCGGGTGGTCGGCGTACAGAATGATCGGCTTGGGTGCTTCGAACTCGTGCTGGAACGTCCGTGCGAGCCGCTCATACCACCGCTCGCCCATCCGAACCGCATCGAAGACGGCCTCTTCTTCGACCGGGTAGTAGTACCAGTCGAAATGTTCGGACGACAGGGTGTTGAAGTCGAAGTTGTCGAACTGGACCTTGTTACGGCCGAAATACTGGGCACTGGTGTCGACGGGGATCGTCCACAACAACGCGGTGCCCATGACCGCGAGACCCAGCGCACGTCCAAAGCACGCCGCTCTTCCAGACCTCTCCATCACGACCTCATCTATAGTTTGTGCTGACACCCGATCCACTGTAGTGGACGCGCCGGAAATCGGAAGTTGCACACTCCCCCGGGCACCCCTACATCCACTCGAACGTTACGCCGAATCTTGGTGTCGCGTCACGCTGACACCGTGGAACATGCAACCCCCACTCGCCGCCCGCGTGTTCCACCTCGTTGACCGGATCGGTTGGGCGCCCCGACATTGTGCGAGTCTCTAAATCGGAGTCCGTCATGCCAGGTCAGACCATCTCGCGTCACCGTTCCGCCCTCTGCCCATCGTACGCAAACGGAGCGTATGGCCTTTCGCCACGGATCTGGGGTGCGGTGATCGCCGCGCTCTTTGCGGTCGGCTGCGCGGACGGTGATGACGATCGCGAGGCTCTCTCCGTCGCCGTGATCGAGCTCGAGTCTCCGGCGGGGGATGGAAGCGGTGAGCCGCGTCTCAGCCCTGCCCAGGACGGGCTGCTCCTCTCCTGGCTCGAGGCGGTCGACGAAGGCGGGCATGAACTCCGCTTCGCTCGGACCGACGGCCAGGAGTGGGGCCACGCGCTTACTGTGGCGCAGAGTGACCGCTTCTTCGTGAACTGGGCCGATTTCCCCTCCGTCTCCGAAGCCGCAAACGGAGCCCTTTACGCGCATTGGCTCGCGCGGGGCGAGGCGGGCGGATACGACTACGGCGTCCGCATCGCCCGGTCGGCGGATGACGGAGCCAGCTGGGGCGACGCGTGGACCCCGCACGACGACGACTCGCCGACGGAGCACGGCTTCGTGTCGGTGGTTCGGAATGGTGAGCGGCTCGGCTTCACCTGGCTGGATGGGCGGGCCTACGTTCCTGCCGAAGACGGGACTCCTGCCACTCGGGAAATGTCGCTTCGGTATCGCGAGGTGGCGGGGGACGGAACTCCCGGCCCGGAGATGCTCGTCGACGGCCGGGTCTGCGATTGTTGTCAGACCTCGGCCGCGATGACCGCCGAGGGTCCAGTTGTGGTCTTCCGCAATCGGACGGAAGAGGAGATCCGGGATATCCACATCTCCAGGCTGATCGATGGCGCCTGGACCGAGAGTCAGGCCGTATCGGATGACGGCTGGTACATCACGGGTTGCCCGGTGAACGGTCCGGCGATCGTCGCCGACGGCCAGGACGTCGCCGTCGCATGGTTCACCGCACCCGAAGACGTGGCTCGCGTGAAGGTCGCGTTCTCCACCGACGCGGGGGCCACGTTCGGGACCCCCATCGTTGTTGACGAGGGGAACCCCATGGGCCGCGTGGACCTCGTCATGATGGATGACGGGGGTGTCTTCGTGAGCTGGCTCGAGGCGGGAGGCGGGCAGGGTGCGTCGGTCATGTTGAGACATGTAACGTCCGGTGGTATCGCGAGCGCCAGCGCGTCGGTGACGACGTCGTCTGCCGAGCGAGCCAGCGGATTCCCCCAGCTGGTCCGCCACCAGGACGGATCGCTCATGATGGCGTGGACCGATGTCGGTGGTGACGACCCGAGAGTGCGCGTCGCTCGGGTAGAGGTGTCGCATTGATCAGGATGGTCGCTCGTGCGTTACGGTGCGCTCGCAGCCTCGCGGTCCCGGGCATTGCACTCGCCTCGGCCTGCGTTCCAGTGGAGAATGCGGGCCCACCGCAGATCAATGAGCCGGCGCGCGACTATGCCGCGACGACGCTGCAGGGCGAGATCGTTTCTCTGGAATCCCTGCGAGGGCAGGTCGTGCTCCTGAACCTCTGGGCGACATGGTGCGGGCCCTGCCGGATGGAGACGCCCTACCTGCAGTCGATCTACGAGGAGTACAGGGACGACGGCTTCCAGATCGTCGGAATTTCGATGGACACGGGAGATGCCGCGGACGACGTCGCGATGTTCGTCGACGAGTACGCGGTGACGTACACGATCCTGCACGACCCCACCATGCAGGGGATGGAGCTGTACCAGGTGCTCGGGCTTCCGGCCACCTTCCTGATCGATCGGGAGGGTGTACTGCGCTGGATGCGATATGGCCCGATCCCCGAGGATGACCCGGACTTTCTTCGAGCGCTCTCCGACGTATTGTCGTGACGGAAGGCGAGCGTGAGACAATCGACTTCGATCGGGTGGAGACGCCCGTCGGATATGTCGATCTGGGTCGGATCCGTGCGAACGCGGAGCGCGTAGTCGCCTATACGTCGAAGCACGGCCTCGAATGGCGGCCTCACATCAAGACGCACAAATCGCTGGCCGTAGCGCGTATGCAGCTCGAGGCGGGTGCCCGCGGCCTGACGGTGGCCACTCTGCGCGAAGCCGAGGTGATGGCGACCCTCACCGACGATCTGCTGCTGGCCTATCCACCGGTCGGCGCGCAGAAGCTGCAACGACTCGTGACGCTACCCGAGCGGCTCGACCTCAAGGTCGCCCTGGACTCCGACGAGGTGCTGCTCGCACTCGGTGCCGCAGCAGCCGGGGCGGGACGGGAGATCGGCGTCCTCATCGAGCAGGACATGGGCATGAAGCGGGTCGGGCTTCCGTCCTCGGATGCCGTCGTCGCACTGGCTCGCCGTGCCTCGGAGACGTCCGGCGTGTGCCTGCGAGGGGTGATGTTCTACCCGGGCCACATTCGCATGTCCGAGGAAGAGCAGGGCGGGTTCATCGAGGACGTCTCGGTGCGAATGGCGGCTACCCTGGGCGCGCTCGGCGACGCGGGGTTCGAGCCGGAGATCGTGTCGGGAGGCTCGACCCCCACTGTGTGGCGCAGCCACGAGATGAAGGGCCTGACAGAGATTCGTTCCGGATCCTGCATCTTCTATGATCGGGAGGGGCTCGATATCGGTGTCGCCGACGAGTCCGACATCGCGTATACGGTGCTGGCAACCGTCGTCAGCACGGCTGTCCCCGGTCAGGCGGTGATCGACGCGGGCTCGAAGGCGCTCGCCAAGGAATCACGAGGTGGAGGGGGTGGCTTCGGTATCGTACTGGGCCACACGGACGTCACGGTCACCGGGGTCTCCGAAGAGCATGGGGTCCTCGATATCTCCCGATCGGACTGGCGTCCGAAGATCGGTGAGCGCGTGAGGATCGTCCCGAACCACGTGTGCGTCTCGGTGAACCTGCAGGACCACCTCCTGGCGTTCGAGGGTGGTCGGCACGTGCTGCTCCCCCTCGAAGGACGCGGCAGAGGACCGTGGCGGTCCTGACGCGCGCGAGGG
>CALHIO010000307.1 GCA_938030915.1 uncultured Gemmatimonadota bacterium | reverse complement strand
GGTTGGCCGCGACAATGGAGAGCCCGCGCCGAAGCTGCGCTTGAAGAGCCTGAAAGCGAACCCGAACGCCGAGACAGTCGAGGCGCTTCAGAAGATCTTCGGATCCGGCGCCGTCCGACTCATCCGCGCGGTGATTCCCGTAGTCGAGGAGGATCCGAGAGAGTTCTGGCGGAATAAGGCGAAAAACGGGGGGTAGGTGACCGCCGCCGCGCCCCGATGATGCCATGACCGCGGTCACCGATTGGCGTGTGGACCCGGTCGCCGACGTCCTCGGCTCGGGCATGTACCTGCTGCGCGCGACGGCGCGGATCGAACGACCACTCGAGAAGGTCTTCGCCTTCTTCGCGGCCGCCGAGAATCTGGAGCTTATCACACCGCCCCGCCTTCGGTTTCGAATCACCACGCCGACACCGATTGCCATGCGCTCCGGAGCCCTGATCGACTACCGCCTTCGACTGAACGGCATCCCGTTCGGATGGCGTACCGAGATCACGGAGTGGAATCCTCCGTCGGGCGTCGAGGGGAGATCCTCGGCGTCGTTCACGGACACTCAGATCCGTGGCCCCTATCACACATGGATCCACCGGCACTCCTTCATGGCCGTACCCGTCGAGCCGGGTGGACCCTGCGAGGCGACCGAGATGGTCGACGAGGTACGGTACCGACTTCCGCTCTGGCCCCTGGGGGCCGTCGCGCTGCCGATCGTGCGACGCGAGCTGAAGGACATCTTCAGCTATCGCATGATGATCCTCGCGGACGTCTTCACCTGACGAAGCCACGCGCAGTCGGGAGTATCGCCCCGGCCCCGTGACCCTCCTCATGGACGTCACCGTGGATGGGCGTGAGATCCCCGGGGTCTTCCAGGTGACCAAACAGGCGTTCGTGTATGCGTTGAACCGGGAGACGGGTGAGCCGATCTGGCCGATTCCCGAGCGACCCGTTCCGCAATCGCGGGTGCCAGGCGAGCAGCTCTCGCCGACCCAGCCATTCCCGTCGAAGCCGGCTCCCTTCGACATGCAGGGTCGCACGGAAATGGATCTGATCGACTATTCACCGACGATCGGGGAGATGGCTCTGCAGCACGCCCGCGAGAACGACCTGTTCGTCGACTTCTTCGCCCCGCCGACACACGTCGGGGGAGCGGATGGGCCGGCGCTCGTCTGCCCCGGTGGGGGTGGCGGCGCCAACATCACCGGGCCACCGGTCGCCGACCCCGTCGAAGGGGTCCTCTTCATCACGTCGACGAGTGGGTGCTCGCCGGTGATCCTGATGAACGCCGCCGAGTCACCGCTGGACGGAGACCACCAGACCGGAACCACCTACTCGGACTGGTCGCGAGCTTCGGGTCCGGGGGTTCCGCAGGCTGCGCGTCAGGATCAGGCGACCATGGACGGGCTTCCCATCTGGAAGGGCCCGGTCGGGCGGATCGTCGCGATCGACATGAACTCGGGCGAGCATCTCTGGATGATTCCGCACGGTGACGCACCGCAGGCCGAGCAGGATCGCATCCGGGACCATCCTCTTCTGGCGGGGATCCCCGACGTCCCGACGAACCGCGGACGCCGGGGACACGCAGCCATAGCGGCGACACCGACGCTGCTGCTTGCGACGGGGCAGACCGAGGACGGCACGCCGCACCTGTTCGGCATCGACAAGGCCACAGGGGAGAGAGTCGGTGCGGTCGAGATCCCCGGGATCTCGCGGTACGGCATGTCGAGCTGGGTCCACGAGGGTGAGCAGTACATCATGATTCAGCTCTCGGACGGCCTGGCCGCGATGAAACTGGTCGGGATGTAGCCGACAACGAGCGAACGATCCAGCGTGGTCGACGAAGGTGGTGCACGTCGGTGCACCACCCCCGTTCTTCCCTTCCCCCACCCACGCTGAGAGACTTCACCTCTCGTACGTCCCGGCGTCCCCGCGCCGTCACTCCGACCCGCTCGGCCATGAATACCGAACACATCCTCCGCACCCTCGGCATCGAAGAATCCAACCTCGGCGGCTTCGCCGGAGAATGGGTCGGATCCGGCCCCGACATCGAAGTCTTCACACCGATCGACGGAAGCCGCCTCGGTACCGTTCGAGAGGTCACGGAGGCCGAGTACGACGAAATCGTCGATCGGGCCCACGCGGCGTTCCTCGAGTGGCGCAAGCTCCCGGCCCCGAAGCGCGGTGAGATCGTGCGCCAGCTCGGCAACAAGCTGCGCGAGGTGAAGTCGGAGCTCGGTGCTCTGGTGACGCTCGAGATGGGCAAGATCAAGGCCGAGGGCGAGGGCGAGGTCCAGGAGATGATCGACATCTGCGACTTTGCGACCGGTCTCTCGCGCCAGCTGTACGGCCTGACTCTCGCGAGTGAGCGGCCCGATCACCACATGCGTGAGCAGTGGCACCCGCTCGGCGTCGTGGGCGTGATCAGCGCCTTCAACTTCCCCGTTGCGGTGTGGAGCTGGAACGCGGCGCTCGCCGCCGTCTGTGGTGACTCCACACTCTGGAAGCCGTCGGAGCGCACTCCGCTGACCGCGGTTGCCGTGACCAAGCTGGCCGCCGAGGTATGCCGCGCGAACGATGTCGATCCCGCGATCTTCTCGCTCGCGATCGGTCACGGCGCCACGATTGGCGAGCGCATGCTTCACGACCGACGTGTGCCACTCGTGTCCGCCACCGGTTCATGCCGGATGGGCAAGCGAGTCGGCGAAGTCGTGGGTGCCCGCCTGGGCAAGTCGATCCTCGAGCTGGGTGGAAACAACGCGATCATCGTGACGCCGCACGCCAACCTCGACCTGGCCCTTCCCGGCATCGTCTTCGGATCGGTGGGAACGGCGGGCCAGCGATGCACCAGCACCCGCCGCATCATCGTCCACCGCTCCATGAAGGACGAGCTGGTCCGTCGCCTGATCAAGGCGTACGAGGGCGTCCGGATCGGGAACCCGCTCGACGAGGGCACCCTCATGGGCCCGCTCCTCAACGAAGACTCGGTTCACGCGTTCGTGGCCGCTCAGGAGAAGGTCATCGCCGAAGGAGGTGAGATTCTCTACGGCGGTGCGGTACTCGATGGGGATGGCTATCCCGGCGGACGGTACGTGCAGCCGTGCATCGCCTCGGCCGACAACCACTTCGAAATCGTTCAGGACGAGACGTTCGCGCCGATCCTGTACATCATCGAATACGGGAGCGCCGACGCCTCACCGTCCGAAGCGATCGCCGAGATGGACGAAGCCCTCCGGATCCACAACGACGTTCCGCAGGGTCTGTCGTCATCGATCTTCACGGACAACTTCCGCGAGGCTGAATACTTCCTCTCGCATCGCGGCTCCGACTGCGGGATCGCCAACGTGAATATCGGCACCTCGGGTGCCGAGATCGGTGGCGCGTTCGGCGGCGAGAAGGAGACCGGCGGTGGTCGCGAGTCCGGCTCGGACGCGTGGAAGGCCTACATGCGGCGACAGACGAACACGGTGAACTGGAGCACGGACCTCCCGCTGGCCCAGGGCATTTCCTTCGGTTGAGTAACGGCGTCCTTCGCGTAGCCCTCGTCACGGAGGTCTTCCCGGAGCCGGCCGACGCGTCCCGTCTGATCGGCCTGCTCTCCAAGGCCCGCGAAGACGGGGCGGATCTCGCGGTCCTGCCCGAGCTCCCGTTCAACGGGTGGGCCCCTGGAACGAAACAGCGGCGTCCAGAGGATGCCGAAGCACCGGGGGGGCCGCGGCAGACCCGAATGATCGAAGCGGCTCGCGAGGTCGGGATCGCCGTGCTGGGCGGGGCGATCGTCATCGATCCCGCGTCGGGTACGCGACACAACACGGCCGTACTCGTCGACGCGACCGGGGTGGAGCTCGGTCGATATCGCAAGATCCATCTCCCGGAGGAGGAGGGGTACTGGGAGACGAGCCACTACGAGCCCGGGAACGAGGGCCCCCGTATGATCGAGGGCCTTCAGATGCGCGTGGGTCTTCAGATCTGCTCCGACGTGAACCGCCCCCAGGGATTCCAGCTCCTCGCGGCGCAGGGGGCGGAGGTCATGCTGGCACCGAGAGCCACCCCCCCGGAGACGTACGACCGATGGCGGATCGTACTGCGCGCCAACGCGGTGATGAGCGGAGCGTACGTGATTTCCGTGAATCGCCCACGCCCGGAGTCCGGCGCGTCGATCGGAGGTCCGTCGATCGCCATCGCTCCGTCGGGAGACGTCCTGTCCGAAACGACTGAGCCGGTGTCAGTCGTGGAACTTCGGCGTACCGTGGTGGAGGAAGCTCAGATTGAATACCCGGGATACCTGACGCGATTCCCGAGGATGTACGCCGACGCCTGGGGCCACTTCGACGCATCCTGACCGACATGGGAAACCCCCGACCCGGGAAGGCGGGTCAGGGGATGCGCAGCACGTCCGAGCCAGACGTCAGGTGCGCTTCTTTCCTTTCTTCGGCTTGCGTCCCTGGTTGGGGTGCTCGAGGTGCTTCCAGGTCTCTCCGCGGCGGAGCATGTAGACCGTGCTCGGCGACACGTTGAACTTGCGAGCCCAGGCCGCTCCGGGTCGGCCCCACCGGTCATTCGATTCGTCCCAATCGTCCAGGATCTTCTGAGCTTGAATAAGGGAGAGCTCGGAATGAGGCGAATTCTCACCGCGCAGCCAGACGTTGGAACCGTACCAACGATCGACGCGCTGAATGGGGCCGCCCAGCTTCCTGCCGGTGTGGCCGAGACAGTAATGCCGGACCTGATCGACGGAGAACTCCGGATACATCCGGGCGATTTCGGCATACAGGTAGCCGTCCTCGGCTAACTCACGCCACTTGAGAACAAGCTTGCTGTCGGGTTTCGACATCGGTGGACTGAATCTCCGCGCGGGGCGTCATCGATTTCATCGGCGTTATACCATCGGTTGCCAAGAGGTTCCGTAGACAAGCTTCTGAGGAATCGGATCGTCCGGCGGCCGAGTTGACCGAGGCCCTGGACGCTCCGATCCGTTACGGAGCGTTCCTCAGTCGATGGGCGAACCGTTGCCGGAACTTGGCGACTTTCGGGGCGACGACGGCCGCACAGTACGGCTGACCACCGTTCCGTGCGAAGTAGTCGTCATGGTAATCCTCGGCGGGATAGAAGATGTCGAGCTCCTCGATCGTCGTCACGATGGGATCATCCCACGGACCGTCGGCATCCACCGCTGCGATCACAGACCGGGCGATCTCTCCCTGGGTGTCCGAATGGGGGAAGATCGCCGACCGGTACTGCGTCCCGACGTCGCCTCCCTGACGGTTCAGTGTGGTCGGGTCGTGGATCCCGAAGAAGATCTCGAGCAGGTCCCCGTACGTGATCACGTCGGGGTCGAACTCGACCTGAACGACTTCGGCGTGGCCGGTTTGACCCGTACAAACCTGCTTGTACGTCGGATCGGACGTGTGGCCGCCCACGTACCCGGATTTGACGCTCTTCACGCCCTCGACGAGATCGAAGACCGCCTCGAGGCACCAGAAACAACCGCCACCGAGCGTCGCACGTTCGGAGTTCATCAGGAGATCACCTTCGGGTCGTCGTTGTCGGGCCGGGCCCAGGGCTCCCATTCAATCCCCCGTACGTACTTCTGGATCCACCGGATCTCCTCGATATCCCTCGTACGCTGGTGACGCGGCTCCCGGAAACCATGCGGCTCCCTCGGGAACCGGATGTATCGCGCCGTCTTGTCCTGATCACGGAGCGCCTGGAAGAACATCATGCTCTGTGGCTCGGTGTCCGTGCGGTCATTCATGCCGTGAAGGATGAGGGTCGGGGTCGTGATATTGGCGACATGCGTCAGCGCAGACCGGTAGCGCCACTCCTCCGGATTGTCCCACGGTGTTCCACCGATGTACCACAGAGACACGTCGTGATTGAAGCCGGGTCCATATTCAGATGTCCAGTCCGCGACCATGGCACCCACCGACGCACCCTTGAAGCGCTCCGTCTGGGTGATCGTCCAGCCCCCCAGGATCCCGCCATAGCTCCATCCCCGAAGGCCGAGCTGGTCCTCGTCCGCGATGCCCTGCTGAATGACCGCGTCGACTCCGGTCATCAGGTCCCAGTAATCTCCGCCACCGATGTCGTTCATGTTGCCGCGAAGCAGCTCATCCGTATAACCGGAGCTGCCCCGCACGTTCGGCGACAGCTGTGCATACCCGAGACCGGCCCACACGTGAGCGCGCGGGTTGAACGTATTCGTGAAGACGCCGGCCGGCCCGCCGTGGATATGCAGAAGCAGCGGCAGGTCTTCGGACGCTCCCCCCGGCAACGTCAGAATGCCTTCGATCTCGAGACCGTCCTGACTTTCCCACTGGATCAGGCGGGACTCTCCCATGACGAGGTCGGTCCCGATCCACGGGTTGGCGTCGGTCAGCTTGCGACCGGCATCCCCGTTCGTCGGACCCGCCCACACGTCAGGCGGGGTATCCCAATCCTGGGCGATGTACGCCATCATCGAGCGATCCGCCGAGAACGAGGAGGGCGCGAGAGATCCCAGGTGCCCCGTCACCTGTTCGACACGACCGCTCCCGAGGTCCAGCCGATAGAGGTTGTTGTTCGTCCCCTGCAGGCCGCTGAAGAGGATCGAGGACGCGTCGGCGCCCCACACGAACTGGCGGATGTTTCCGTCGAAGGCCCCGGAGACGATCGCCCTGTCGCCGGACTCCACGTCCATCACCCAGATCTTGTCCAGGCGTAACTCCCACTCGCCGTCACTCGGAGCCTCGTAAGCGAAGCGGCGGCCGTCCGGAGCCCACGTCAGTCGCCCCTCGGGGGCCTCATTCTCCGTCAGCTGACGAGTCTCGCGTGAGCCAACGTCCAGAAGGTGAATCTCGGAACGATTACTCTGATTTCGCCGGTTCTCATTGCGAGCGGCAAAGAGGATGCGCCCCCCATCCGGAGAGACCGAGAACGACCCGATCCGGTGATCCGATTCCGTCAGGCGTGTTTCCTCTTTCGTCGCCACCTCGATGCTCCACAGGTCGTTCCACTGCCCGGCAGTCTGTCCGTTCGGACCCTCGTCGACGAAGATCGCGTCACTGCCGGCCTTTCGTTCCTTCTCCTCTTCGTCGCTGCGCTTGTGGCTCGCGACGAAGACGATATGGGTGCCGTCATCCGTCCACTGGTACGCCCCGACGGCGGTCTCGTGATCGCTCAGCTGAACGGCTTCACCACCGTCGGTGCGCATGATGAAGAGCTGACGCTTCTCATCTACCGTGCGGGTGAACGAGAGCCACGCTCCATCAGGAGAGAACTGAAAGGCGCTCCCCCCGTCCTCGCCGATGAATTGCCAGGGTTCCTCACTCCCGTCGGACGGGGCCTTCCACCACGTCGTCGTTCGCTCGTTTTCGTCCCAGTCGAGCTCGGACTTCGAGAACAGCACCCAGCTGCCGTCCGGGGAGATGGTCGCGCCACCAACCTGAACCATGTTCAGCGCGTCGTCGGTCGTCATCGCGCGTCGCTGCTGAGCAGTCAGCGGAGCGGCGGCGATCAGAAGAGCGAGACAGAGCAGAGCGTTGCGCACGAGATCCTCCTGAGTTCCTAATTCGGGGGCACATCGTCACTCAAGGTCTGGGCAGGCACAAGAGGTCTCCGGGCCGCCAAACGGAGGGAGCTGCGGACGATGGACACAGTCCGATACGTGCTCGCGGTTCTGATCGTGAGTTGGCTGCCCCCCGCGATGCTGTGGTGGTTCGTCGTGCACCCGTTCATCGATGTCTGGAGACGGATCGGTCCACATCTCACACTGTCGATCCTCGGCACGCTCGCGACCGGCTGCGTCGTCGGTCTGACGATGATTCGGGACCGACTGGTCGGTGCCGACCTCGGGACGCACTACCCGCTGCTGGTTCTGGCCATCGGCCTCGGCGTCATCAGTACCTGGATCGCCGTGACGCGCCGCAGGCAGCTCACGACACGGATCCTCGTCGGTATTCCCGAACTCGAGCGGGACGGCGGCGGAACGCTTCTGACCGAGGGGCTGTACGCCCGTGTTCGCCACCCGCGCTATCTCGAGGTCTGGGTGGGCACGTTCGCGTACGCATGCGTTGCCAACTACGTCGGCGCATGGATCGTGTGGCTCGCCACCGGACCCGCACTCCACCTCATCGTTCTGCTCGAGGAGCGGGAACTGCGCGAGCGATTCGGGGCGGAGTACGATGCGTATGCGAGCCGGGTTCCGCGCTATGTGCCCCGACACCGCTGATCAGACGTCGGCCCATGACCCCTTCAGTGTTCCAGGAAGCCGGCGAGCCTGAGGATCTCGTCGACAATCAGCTGGGGCTGATCCCGAGGGACGTCGTGCCCGCTGCGATCAGCCGGGATGTGCCGGGGAACCGCGGCGCCCTGGAGGATCTCGGCGTGCAGCGCCCGACTGGCCTCCACGATGAACCGTGTGTCCCAGCCCGGTCCGCCTCCGTGCGCCGCGGCGGTCAGGACGGTCACGGGGATGCGGGGTGTCCGCAGGCGTCGAAGACGAGCGTCCAGCGACGCTTCGCGAACCCCGTCTGCGTTAGGCGCCTGGCGCCCCGCGACCCAATCCCGCCACACCCCTTCGGGCATCCCAGCCTCGAATCGCCGCGGCATGTCCTCGTGAGCGGGAGCCACGAGCAGCATCGCGCCCACCTCTCGCGGCCGATCGATCACGTACATCCGGGCGTAGAACCCACCCAGGCCGTGCCCGACCAGCACGTAATCGCGATCGAAGCCGAGAGCCCGGTGGATATGCCGGAGTTCGTCGAGCAGCTCGTACCAGCCACGTTCAGGCGGCGGTGGTCTACTTTCGCCACTCCCCCGTCGGTCATACGCGCAGGCACCGATATGCTCATCGAGTCGTTCGAGCACCGCGCGCCACCCATCCGCCGAGGTAGCTGCGTCGTGCAGGAGCAGCACGTCTCTGGGCCCGTCCGTGCACAAGGCCCGCACGGACAGGCTCCCGATCGTGACGGTGACCTCGTGGACTTCACGCCGAGCATCCTGGACCCCGAGCGCTGCGAGCACCGTCACGAGCAGCGTCAGCGCCGAAGTCGTCACGGGGCCTCCGGCGGAAGGATGTCGAAGTCACGGACCTGCTCGATGAGTCGGTATCCGATTCTGCGATAGATGCCGTTCGACGT
>CALHIO010000306.1 GCA_938030915.1 uncultured Gemmatimonadota bacterium | reverse complement strand
TGAAGACCGCCGTGCGCGCACCACCGACGTGCAGATACCCCGTCGGCGACGGAGCGAAGCGAAGTCGCATGGTCACGAGTCGAGCCTCTCACTGAGCAGTGTCCGTACGGCCTTCGGGTCGGCCGCGCCCTTCGTCGCCTTCATGACTTCACCGATGAAAAGGCCGATGAGGTTCGTCTTTCCACCCCGGTACGCCTCGACCTTGTCCGGCATCACCGACAGCACGCCGTCGATCACTCCGCCGAGCTGATCGGAGTCCGACACCGCCGCGAGGCCCATCTCGTCGATCAGTGCCGCCGGATCCCCGCCGGTCTCGGCCATGCGAGCGAGAACGTCCTTGGCAGCACGCCGGCTCACGGCACCGTCGGCGACGAGACCGACGAGGCGGCCGAGGGCATCACCTGAGAACCGGAGATCGGCCAGTCCGCCATCTCCGAGGAGGCCCCGGACATCCGTCACGATCCACGATGCCACATCCGCGGCATCCGCGTGTTCACCGATCGCTGCATCGAAGAAGGTGACGGAAGCCACCGAACCGGTCAGAAGGTCCGCATGCTCCGTCGAGAGTCCATGCTCGCTCTGCAGCGACTCGAACCGGGCCATCAGACGCGGATCAGCCTCACGCGCCGCGTGGCGCGTATCACTGATCTGAGGCTTCACCGACGGTCCGGTCACCCGTTCGACGGAGGTGCGCTCCCTCTGGCCCGCACGATCCGCGACCGGAGCCTCCCGGTAGGTGCTCTTCAGGGCGACGATGCGGTTGAAGACCAGTTGTGCTCCCCGCCCTTCCACGGGGTCTCGCCAGAAGTATCCGGTGCGCTCGAACTGATACCGGGCTTCGGGGTCGTCCGACGCGATCGAAGGCTCGATCTTGGCTCCGCGGACGACCTGCAGGGACTCCGGATCGACTCGGTCGATGATGTCGGGCTCCTCCGCAGCCTCGGCATCCAGAGGGCGCAGAAGTGCCGAGAAGAGCCGGACCTCGGCCTCGAGCGCGTCTGAGACGGCAACCCAATGAATCGTACCCTTCACCTTGCGACCCTCGGGGCTTCCCCCGCCCCGCGTGTTCGGATCGACGGAGCAGCGAAGTTCGACGATCGCGCCGGCTTCATCCCTTACGACGTCCTCGCATCGGATCACGTACGCGCCTCGAAGACGGACCTCGCCACCGGGAACCAGCCGACGGAACCCAGCCGGCGGGTCCTCGGCGAAGTCGGACCGCTCGATCCACACCTCACGGCCGAACGGCACGGGTCGAGAGCCGGCACGGTCGACGTCGGGCGGGAACGAAGCGATCTCGAACGATTCCGTGTGCTCCTCGGGCAGATTCGTGAGCACGACCCGGATCGGATCGAGGACCGCCATGACTCTCGGCGCCTCGGTGTTGAGCACCTCCCGTATCGCGTATTCGAACTTGTCCTCTTCGGTTCGCCCTCCGGACCGGGATACACCGACGAGACGAGCGAACAACCGGATGGCCTCGGGAGGCACGCCGCGACGCCGGTATGCGGAAATCGTCGCGAGCCGCGGGTCATCCCACCCAGATACGAGGCCCGCCCCGACGAGGGGGCCGATCGCACGCTTGGAGAGCACCGCATTCTCGAGGTCCAGACCGGCCCACTCGTACTGGTGAGGTCGAGGCTCCTCGAATCCCGTGCTCTCGAGAACCCAGTCGTACAGCTCCCGGTTGTTCTCGAACTCGATCGTGCAGATCGAGTGCGTCACGTCCTCGAACGCATCCTCCAGGCAGTGCGCATAGTCATAGAGGGGGTAGATGCACCAGTCGTTACCCTGCCGGTAATGGTGGGCGTGGCGAATTCGATAGAGGACCGGGTCACGCATGAGCATGTTCGGGTGCCCCATGTCGATCTTTCCCCTGAGGACATGGGCGCCGTCTTCGAACTCTCCGGCCCG
This sequence comes from uncultured Gemmatimonadota bacterium, assembly GCA_938030915.1. GTDB lineage: Bacteria > Gemmatimonadota > Gemmatimonadetes > Longimicrobiales > Gaopeijiaceae > UBA2589. Next base: position 5,465 of record CALHIO010000306.1, on the reverse strand, counting down.
CATCCGCGCGAACAGATCGAGGTTCTCGTCCACCGACCGATCCCGGTACGGTGAGGGTGTGCCAGGCTCCGTGACGGTCCCGCGTCCCTCACGTATGGCCTCCAGTGGCTGCGAGTCGACGTATGCGAGGCCCTTCCGGATCAGAAGAACGGCGCAGTCGTACATCCGCTCGAAGTAGTCGGACGCGAAGTAGAGATGCTCACCCCACTCCGCGCCGAGCCACCGGATATCCTCCTTGATTCCGCGCACGAACTCCTCGTTTTCCTTCTCGGGGTTCGTATCATCGAAGCGAAGGTGAAATCGACCTCCGAACTCCTCCGCGATCCCGAAATTCAGGCAGATCGCCGTGGCGTGACCGACGTGCAGATACCCGTTGGGTTCAGGAGGAAACCGGGTCACGACACGCCCGCCGTAACGGCCGGAGGCCAGGTCGGCCCGGATCTGCTGCCGGATGAAGTCCGTGCCCTCGGAGGGCGGGTTGTTCGTCTCGCTCATGGAGCTGGGAATTTAGCACAACCGTATGCAAAAAAGAGCGGAGCAGAGGACCCCTGCCCTCCGCTCCGCTCCATGTCCGAGATTGCGCGCGGCTACCGCATCCCCGACGGCCCCCGGGCGGCTCCGGACGGGCGCGACGGTCGTGCACCGGAAGGCCGGGACGTCGCAGACGGACGCGAAGTCGACGGTCGCGCACCCGAGGGTCGACTCGGCCGCGAAACCCGCGGGGCCGAAGCCCGGCTTGGACCCGAGGGCCGGGAGATGCGGCTCGGAGTCGACGGACGTGACGTCCGGACCGGTGTCGACGGCCGCGAGGTCCGGCTCGAAGACGGCCGTGGAGCCGCGATCCGCGCGGGCCGAGCGGAAGGTCTCGCCGACAGCGATGACACGCCACTTGTCTGAGGCGCTACCTCACCACTCGTCCGGCGCCGAGGCTTCGCTCGCCGAGGGGTGTCCGAGCTCCCGCGGGACGACGCGCCACCGGATTCGGTCGCCGGGGGGTTCGAACCACGCGGCCGCGCGGTGCGCCCGGCCCGGTCGGTACCCCTGCGGTATCCGTCACGATATACGGCCCCGCCCCGATCGCCCCGTGGCGTGACGACCACGTATCCGGGTCGGTATCCCCAATACCCGTATCGATAGGAGCCACCGTAATACCCGTAGGCATCGTAGAAGGGCGAGTACGGCGAGTATCCGTACCAAAAGCCCGGACCCCATTGGGGACCCCAGTAGTGCGCAACCGACATGTATCCGCGGTAATGCACCGGGTACGCGGGCACGTCGGAGCGCTCCACGTCGTGGCCGACCTCGACCATGAACTCTTCGGGATTGGAGACCGCGACCACCGCGTCGATGAGGTCGTCGGAAACGCCTGCTTCCGCGAGCGCGATCAGATCCCCTGCATCGACACGGAGATCTTCGCCCATAAGGATCACCCACGTCTCCACGGCCTTGTCGTCCATGGACACGGAGGCCTCGAGCACATCGTCGATGTCGATCGAGGCCGACGCCGCCATACGAGCCGATCGTACCGCCATGCCGAGATCGGATGCTGGATCCGCAATGTCCTGCTCGCGGAGCGTTTCGAGGCTCGCAAGCTCGTATTCCTGCACCCACGCGAACGGTTCACCGTCGATCTCCAGCGCCCGCACGTCTGCCCATCCCGTCGTGGAGAGGAAGGTCATGACGCCCGTCCCGGCCCGCGTCTCGGAGTCTCCACAGAGGAACTCCGTCGTCGTGAACGCGCGACGCCCGTCCTCGGAGAAGACCAGACTCTCCCACCCCTCGCAGCCCTCGGCGCTCACCTGTCGGCGCTCACCATCGCCGACGAGCAATTCGATCGACGAGATCTCGCCCTCGACGTAGTTCGTGACCTCGACACCCTCACCAGCAGGGCTGAAACAGAGGAGACCGATGTCTTCCTGAGCCCCGACCGCTTCCCAGCAGCCGATGAAGGGCAGCCACCGCCCATCCAGATCAGACGCATTCGCCTGTCCAGCGGCGGGGAGCGCAGCCAGGACGAGCGCCACCGCTCCGGCCGACAGAGACAGTCCCAGGGTACGATTCATGATGCTCATGGTACTCCCCTCAGAAGCGAACGGCGAGGCCACCGATCAACTGGAAACCGTCCAGATCGATCGGAGAGAAGCCGAAGTAGTCGCCTTCCATATTGGCTTGGGCCCAGCTGTAGCGGCCCTCGGCCGAGAACAGGAACTGCGGGCCGACAGAGATGTTCACGCCGGCCGACGCACGGGCGAGGAAGGCCTGCCCCTCGCTGAAGAAGTCGTCGTAGAAGATGTCGAGTGTGTCGTAGTCGATGAAATCGCCGAACTGCTCGAAATCATAGGCCACCAGTCCTACGGAACCCCCGATGAAGGGCGACACCCCACGCGGTACCCAGGCGAGTCGTCCGATCGAGCGACCTCGAGGGAACGGGAAGAACTTGACGCCCACAGTCGCGGGAAGCTGAGACAGGCCGGTCACCTGAGTGATCGGGGAATCGTCCTGATCGACCCACTCGCGGAACTCGGACTGTTGAGAACTCTCCTGGAAGCCCAGGGCGAGGGTCAGGTCGAGCCGTTCCGACATCCGGATGCCCAGCTCCACACCGAAAAACGGCGCGTTGAAGTCGCTGCCATCGAGCGTGTGCTCTTCGACCAAGAAGTCGAAGATGTCGCTGTTCGTCTGCTGAAACGCGTATCCCGTTTCGAACTTCAAGGTCACACGTGGCTTCTTGAGCAGGTAGCCGTCCCCGCTCTGTGCGAACGCACCGACGGGCGCCGCGACGAGCATGATCGCAACGATCGCGAGGCTGAACACGATCTCGATGAAGCGTCTGGCCATGATGGCATCCCCTGACCCGATTCCGACTGCCTACTACATACCTCAGAGGGGCAAACCGTGTGCCACCGGGTCCGGAGGGAGATTTGGCCTATCTACAGGGCGTCCCTCCCCACTCAGGCGCCTGCGACTCCCACCGCCGGGACAGCCCCGTCCCCTCCGGGGGACAGTCGCGGGGCACGATCGACACGTCCACGCTCGAGCAGGTGATATGCCGCGGGCGTGATGGTCAGCACGAAGAGCGTCGAGGAGAGCAAGCCACCGATCAGAACCAGCGCCAGGGCATCCCAGATGTTCGTTCCAGCAGGGTCCCCGAAGAGCACGAGTGGCATGAGGCCCAGAACCGTGGTCGTCGTGGTCATGAGAATCGGGCGAACCCGCTCGAGCGTCCCGCGCACGATCGCATCCTCGAGAGGCAGGTGGACATGCCGACGTCGGACCCCGTTCACGTGGTCCACCAGAAGAATCGCGTTGTTGACCACGATGCCGAGCATCATGATCACGCCGACGTATGCCTCTCGCGTAAACGACGCGTCAGTGTAGAAAAAGATCAGATACACGCCGATCAAAGCCATCGGAACGGTAAAGATCACGCACAGAGGCTGGCGGAGTGACTCGAAGAGTGCCGCCGTAACCATGTAGACCAGCAAGAGGGCCACTCCGAGCACCAACCAGATCTGGAACCGCTCCTCATCGTCGATGAAGAACCCGGTATCGCTGGCTTCGACCGAATACCCGGGCGGAACGGAAGCCGTCGCGATCAACTGCTCGTGAACCAGGTCCCCGAGTCGTGCCGGCCCCCGGAACTCATATGCCACCGTGCGCTCGTACTGCTGGTCCTCACGACGGATTCGCGACAGGACATCCCGGGACTCGATCGTCACCACATCGCCGAGCCGAATTCGCCTGCCGCCGGGGGTATCGATCAGAGTCTCCCTCAGGGCAAGAACGTCGAGTTCCAGATTGTCTTCCAGCTTGACCTGAAACTGAACTTCCTCACCGCCGAGCTTGATGAATCCGAGCCCCGCAGTACCCGCGACCGCAGCATTCATGCGTCCGGTTAGATCGTCGACCGTAAGTTCATATTGTGCTAGTCTTTCTCGATTCACCGTCGCCACGAATTCCCACGCCCGATCGCGGGTAAACCGACCTCCGGACGCGTTCGTGTCTACGTCCACCACGCGGCTGTGTCGTTCGAGGCGGCGACCCAGATCCTCCGCGATGTCCCGGACCCGTTCGTAGTTGTAGCCCAGAACCTGGATGCCGTACGTCGGGGCTCCACCCCCGCCCCCGTAGAACGAGGGGCCATATCCGAAGACCCGTACTTCAGCCCCGGTGAAGGTGTGGCTGTACGCCTCCATCTGCTGCTTGATCGCCGGCGGCGCCTGGGTGTTTTCGAGGGAATCCGGGAACGTGATGCGCATGATCCCGAAGGTCTGATTGATATCCGCGGTAAAGCGCTCGACCTGTGGGATCGCCCCGACCCGCTCCTCGAAGTACTCCATGAGCTGATCGCTCCGCTCGAGATTCGACCCCCTCGGAAGCCGGATCTGTACCAGGATGTACGTATCCTGCCCTCCACCGCCCCCCCACATCGCCCACGTGTTCACATACCGGTCGAAGAGAGCGTAGGAGCCACCGAAGACGAGCACGGTCACGGTGATCGCCAACCACGGCCTGCGGACCGTGAAGCCGACCAGGTCCGCATAGAATCTCATGTACAGGGGCATGCCGGTGCGGCCGGCCGCTCCAGCCCCCGTGGATGGACCTGCTGGATTCGTCTTTGGCCCCGTCGCCAAGAGTCGCGCCGAGATCGACGGAATGAAGGTGAACGCGACGAAGAGGGAGGCGATCAGCGTGAGAGCCACGACGATCGCCAGAGGCACGTAGAAGACGCGTAGTTCGCCCTGCAGGTACACGAACGGGACGAAGACGATCAACGTCGTGGCCGTCGAAGCCAGGATCGGGAGCACGACGTCGCGCGCCCCACCCTCGGCAGCCGACTCGGCGGGTTCACCGCCCTGCCAGCGCCGGAACACGTTCTCGAGCACCACGATCGAGTTGTCCACGATCAGCCCGAAGCCCATCGCGAGCCCCATGAGGGTCAGCAGATTGAGCGTCAGTCCGCCGAAGTAGATCAGGTTCAGCGAGATCAGGACGCTGAACCCGATCGTCGTGAAGATGAGCGCCGCGGATCGGAAGGAACGGAGGAATGCCAGCAAGACACCGAAAATCACGAGCGCGCTGAACAGGGCTCGGGTACGGAGGTCCGAAAGCTGCCGTTCGATCTCCTCGCTCATGTCCTCTTCGAGCACGAGCTCCGTCCCCAGCGGGTTCAGACGCTCGAGTTCGGCTACCCGCTCCTTCACGGCATCGGCGGTGGCGACGGTGTTCACCCCGATCCCCCTGATGACCTCGAACCCCACGGAAGGGCGCCGGTTGATACGCGAGATCTGGCGGGGCTCCTCATACGTGTCGTAGACGGTCGCGATATCGCCGACCCGGATCGGGGTCCCCGCTGCAGCCGTGATCACGGCGTTCCGAACGTCCTCGGCACTCCCCGGACGATTCATGATCGTGATCGTCCGCTCCGAATCCCCCTCCCGGATCACGCCCGCCTCGCCCACGAG
>CALHIO010000305.1 GCA_938030915.1 uncultured Gemmatimonadota bacterium | reverse complement strand
GGATCGTCGAAGGAAGCATGACCACCATGCTCAGAGCGTAACGGCCCATGTTGACGATCGCGTAGCCGTCCGGCTTGCCGCTGAGACTCTGCACCATTCCGGCAACGGCATCGAAGCTCAGCAGGTAGATCGGAAGGGAGACCAGGGCCGCGATCCCCATGGCGACCTGGATTCCGCCGAGCAGCCGAATGGGCGTTCGAGTCCGGTCGGAGCGGGTGCGCACCGCCCACGCTCCGATCGCGATGCCCAGAATAAAGGCAGACAGCATCAACTCGAACGCGTGAGTCGCGCTGCCCAGGACCAGTGAAAGCATCCGGATCCAGCCGATCTCGTATGCGAACGAGGCCACGGCTGTGCCGAAGCTGACGACGAGGAGAAGAGGGACGAGACGTTTGTCTCCGCTGATCACCTCTGTCGGGAGATCGCCGTGGGTCGGGAGAGGGGGGATCGATGTCCCGTGCGGATCCACCGGATCGCCGGACGCAGACGGTTGCCTGCTCAGAGCGACGATGACGAGGCCCGCGGCCAGGACGTTGAGCAACGCTGCGGCCGCACTCGTTCCCGGAAGGCCGAACGCTCCGATGAAGACGAATCCGGCGAGCAGCACACCCAGTGCTCCACCCAGCGTGTTCAGCGTGTACGCTTCGGCCACCCGGGCGCCCGGGTGTGTGGGGTCCTCTCGAACCAGTCCGGCCGCCATCAGGGGGAAGGTCATGCCCAGCACGATCGCCTGCGGCAGGATCAGAGCTCCGGCCAGCGCCCAGCGAATCGACCCGACCCACGACGCGTCCGCGATCGCGGGGAAGACCGAATCGTAGGACCAGTTTGTGGCGGCCACGAAGACCGTGTGGAATGCCAGCCCGAATAGCGCCAGTGCGAGTTCGGCACCCACGTACCAGCGGAGCGGATTCGGGAGACGTTTGGACACGTCGGCGACGGCCATCGATCCGACCGCCATACCCCCGAGATACACAGTCAGCACGAGCACCTGAGCGTATGCGCTGTGCCCCACGTAGAGGCCTAGATACCGGCTCCAGAGAACTTCGTAGACGAGTCCGGCAGTCCCGGAACAGAAAAAGGCCGTGCGAAGTGAGAGGTAGGGCGTCACGCGGTAGCGGCGAGAAGAGAGCGATGGGTCATGGAACGATTCGTGCACGACACAATCCCCCTTTCTCGTTGCGGACTCAAGGAGGGCGCCATTGCGCTGGGGTGACTCGTCGACGAAGCGTGTGCTCCGGGCACGTCCAAGCGTGTCAAATACTTTGCTCCCGCGGGGCGCGAGATCAATATTTAAAGCATCGTGGCATGGAACTCGGACCACGCCGTGTCCTGGACGACCTGCTGGCGCGCGATGGGCGGAATCGATGAAGAGCAGAAGACGAGGATTCACACTGATCGAACTGGTCATCGTGATCCTGATCGGGAGCATCCTCACGGGCCTCGCCCTGAACAGCTTCCAGAACGTGCAGTCACGGTTCGCCGTCCAGAGCGCGAAGCGCGTCTACATGTCCTGGCATCAGCGGGCCCGCTCCCGCGCGATCGAGTCGGGTGAGACCATCGTCCTGTTCGTCTGGCCGGCGGGCGATTCTGCTGCGACCCTGAGCCGCGACGGTAGCACGTTTCGCTGGGGGGACGTTCAGCACTTCGATGACGAACTCGGCGTCAGTCTGGAAACACAGGGGGGCTACTCCTTCTACACGTGCATGACGCCGAGGGGGTACGCCGACACGAGTTGCGGTTCGTGGGGGGCGACCTATGGGTACACCGCTACCTTCAGCGACACGCTCCGACTTCGATTCCGTCAGTCGGCGGACACGGCGTCTGTGCTGATTCTCCCCATGGGTCAGGTGATCGGCTGACATGTCTGACACGATTCGCACCCGTGCTGCGGTCGGACGCGATGGCTTCTCGCTCGTCGAGGTGATCATCGCGATTCTCATTCTCGCCGTCGGCGTGCTCGGGTTGGCCGGCACCACGGCCCACATCACGCGTCAGATCACGCTCGCGGACCTGATGACCGAACGCTCGGTCGCCTTCCAGACGGTCATCGATCGACTGCAGTCGCTGCCGTACGACGATGTCGGTTCCGGGAGCGACTCGGTCGGGGTGTATGTGGTTCGATGGGCTTCTACGCCGGACGGGCCCCAGACCAAGATTGTACGGATCGTCACCCTCGGGCCCGGCCTGGGCTCCGGAACGCCGCCGGGGCTGAGCCCTCAGGTCGCGGACACCTTCGATTTCAGGGTGCTCAGACGATGACGCGAGACCGCAGAGGCTTCACGCTCATCGAAATCCTGATCGTCGCGGTTCTCGGCCTCCTCGTCGTGCTTTCGGCGGGGCAGATTCTGATCACGAATCGTCAGACGTACACGGCCCAGACCGCGACCGTGTCCGGGCAGCAGACGACGCGGATGGCCGTGGAGGTACTCTTCGCGGAGCTGCGGGAGGTGAGTCCGTCGGGCGGTGACATTCTCGCGATGAGCTCGGACTCGATTCGTGTACGGCTCATGCGGAAGTTCTCGATCGTGTGCCAGCCTGACATCACGGGCTCCGACCCCGTGATGACGGTGATCAAGGACTTCCTGCTGAACAGCGGAGACACGCTGTACATCATGGGTGGATCGAATGGATTCGCCGTCGGTGACTCCGTGTTCGTCTACGCCGACAACGATCCGAACATCGACCGCGACGACGCTTGGATTTCCGCGAGTATCTCGAGTATCGACTCTGCGAGCGTCGTGTGCCCACAGGACGGAGATGCTGGGCTGAACCTCACCTTCGGTTCCCAGATGACCGCGTTCACGAACGACTCTGTTCACGTGGGTGCGCCCGTGCGCAGCTATCAGGACTTCACCTTCGGGACCACGACGATGCTCGGTGACGTCTATCTCGGTCGTCGCACAGGAACCGGAGACATGATTCCGGTCGCGGGTCCGCTTCGAGATCGTGATGGGCTCGCCTTCGTGTACCGTGACGCGATGGGTGACGTCACTGCGACCCCCGCCGATGTCGCCCAGATCGAAGTCACGGTGCGTACCGGATCGGAAGTCCTCAACTCACTTGGCGAGATGGTCTCGGACTCGGTACTGGTCTGGATCCACACCAGAAACTAGGAGCCGGTCGTCTTGGCTTCGGGTGATAAGCACATGAGAACCAGAAACCGCAGGGGCTTCGCCCTTCCCACCGTGATTGGGGCGCTCGTCATCATCGGGGTGCTCGTGACGGCCGGGTTCTTCATTGCTCAACAGGAGCTGAGGATTGGCGTGGCGAGCAAGAACGCCAACATGGCGGTCAATATCGCTCAGGCGGGGGCCAACGAAGTTCTCGGTAATTGGAACGGCTATCAGCTCGGCAACATCGCGGTCTGGTCCGACACGACCATCACCGACACGATCGCCAATGGTATCTGGGAAGTCTCGATCGCGAACTCGAACAACTTTGTCTACTTCCTCACCGCCACGGGCACCGTGACGGAGGGGGGTGCGCTGTGGTCGGGCGCGCAGCGAACGATCGGCATCGTGACGAAGATGATCTTCGCCGACATTGACCCGCCCGCGGCGCTGACGACGCGAGGGTCCACGGTGATCAAGGGTAATGCTCTCGTGAATGGGACGAACACGACGCCTCCCTCGTGGGCTCCGTACTGCACCGCGTTCGCGACGAACGACACGACGGGCGTCCTGACCAACGACACGTCCCTCATTGGTACGAGCGGCAAGGGTGGCCTGCTTGGAAGTCCGAGCTACGACCAGGACTCCTCGATCGTGGATTCTACATTCACGAATTTCGGAGAGATGGACTGGGCCCAGTTGACGGCCCTGGCGCAGGCAGAGGGCAAGAACGTGACTTCGCTCGGGACTTCGATCACCAGCACTCAACCGGATACGACCGCGGCGGGTGACTGCAACGAAGCCACCTTGACGAATTGGGGGGACACGATCCCCACGGCGGCCTGTGGCGCCTATTTCCCCCTGATCTACCATGGCGGGCCGGAGCTTCGAATCCAGTCTGGCGGGATGGGCCAGGGCATCCTTCTCGTTGACGGCACGCTGGATTTGCGAGGGAACTTTCTCTTCTACGGCATCATCATCGTTCAGGGCGATTTCGAAACGCAGGGTAACGGGAACCGGATCATCGGAGCGGTGCTGGCCTCGAATGGCCTTCTTGACGACCAGTCCATCACGGGAGGTTCAGAGATCACGTACTCCCGCTGTACGATCCAGCGGTCCATTCTGAACAACGCGTCACTCTCTCGAGCGCGTCCGCTCATGCAGCGAAGCTGGGTCGACATGACCGCAGTCGCGAACTAGAGAACGGACTAGCGGCCTCGAGCGCGGGGGTGACCGACCGATTTCCGATCTTGATGGGCGTCAAATGTTTACTGATTTTTTGTGCATGTCGGAGCGGCATGTTTTCATTGACAAGCCTCGACTTTCAGGTGTAACCTGACGTCGAGATTCTCGCGGAATTCTGTCCTCTTCCCTCTCGGGTTACGGCGAAGTATGGGCCTGTTCGGACGAAACAAAAGCGTGATCGGCCTGGATATCGGTTCCGGGTTCATCAAAGTCGTCGAAGTGGACCATTCGGGTGACCAGCCGGAGGTCGTCCGCGTCGCGATGCGCCCGTTGCTCCCCGACGCGATCGTCGAGGGTGAGATCATGGACTACGGCCTCGTCTCCGATGCCGTTTCGGGTCTCTTTTCGGAGATCGGCATGAAAGGCGCTGAGGTGGTGACGGCCGTGGGTGGCCACGACGTCATCATCAAGAAGATCGAAATGGATCGCATGAGAGAGGGTGACGCGCGGGAGGTCATCAAATGGGAGGCCGAACAGCACGTTCCGTTCGACATCAAGAGCGTGGAGATCGATTTCCAGATCCTGGATCCCGAAGGAGACGGATTGCAGATGGAAGTCCTTCTGGTCGCCGCCAAGCGTGAGTTGGTCGACAACAAGGTTGGCCTCCTTCAGGATGCCGGCGTCGAACCGATCGTAATCGATGTGGACGCGTTCGCGCTTCACAACGCCTTCGAGCACAACTATCCCGACGCCCTGGACGGAATCGTCGCGCTGGTCAACGTCGGGCATGAAACGACGAACGTGAGCATCCTGGAGGACGGGGTGCCGATCCTCACGCGCGATATCCCGTTCGGCTCCCGTAAGATTCGTGAGGATCTCCAGCGGGAGCGCGGGTTGACTGCGGAGCAGGCGGAAGACGTCGTTCAGGCCCGCGAGACCGCAGACGACCTCGACAGTTTCGTCGCATCATCGGCGGATGAAATCGCGGTCGGGATCGAGCGCGCCAGTGCGTTCCTCATGACCCGAGAAGACGGCAACTCGGTCGGGCGCATCTTCCTGAGCGGGGGTGGCGCGCGCATTCCGGGCATGGCCGAGTCTCTGGCGCGTCGCATGAACGTCGAGACGGAAATCGTGAACCCGTTCGAGCGGGTGCCCGTACGCCCGGACGCGGCGGGTGAAATATCGATCGACGAGGCTGCCCCGATGCTGCTGTTGCCGCTCGGGCTGGCGCTCCGGGCCTAGGATCAGGACGCGAAAACGTGATCGAAGTCAATCTTCTTCCAGGTGGTCGGAAGGGTCGTGGTCGCGGTGGAAACCCGCTTGCCGGCCTCGTCTCGGGCCTCCAGGGGCTCACGAGACGGAGTGGCGGCGGTGGCCGGGGGAGCCAGGTCGACCCGTACATGGCGTTCTTCGCCGTAGCCGCGGCGATCTCGCTTGGGTACATGGGCTTCTCCTTCTTCAGCCTCCGCAGCGAAACCGAGGAACTGGCCGTCCAGATCGAGGAGGCGGTGCAGGATTCGATCCGGAATGCGGCGATCATCGAGCGTACACGCCAGCTCGAGGCTCGGGGCGATTCCATCGAGGAACGGGTCGCCATCATTCAGGAGATCGACGCAGGCCGCTACGTGTGGCCGCACCTTCTCGACGAGGTGGCTGCGGCCGTGCCGGATTTTCTCTGGCTACGCGAGGTGCTGTACGAGAGCGACAATCCTCTCACCGTGCGGGTGACGGGGCGCGCTGGCTCCCTCTTCGCGATCACTCGCTACATGCGTCGTCTCGAGGCGTCCCGCTTCCTGCGGAGCGTGAATCCGGAGACGATGCAGCAGACCCCCTCCGAGGCCAATCCGGAGGATCTCGTCTACATGTTCGAGCTGGTGATGCAGTACGAATCACCTGGTATCGACGAGCTCGAAACCGTGCCGTTGTTCGATGACGCGGTCTCGCAGGCTCAAACCGCTGAACCGGGGAGTTGAGCCATGGCGTGGTATAACCCCTCCGATCCGACGCAGCGGAACTGGATGCTCGGGGGTATCGTCGCCTTTGCGCTGATCTATCCGTTCGCCTCGTTCTTCATGACGCCTCGAAACGAGGCGAACGACGTCGTCCGTGATCGTCTCGAAAGTCTTCAGATCCAGAACCGTCAGGCCGGGGTGATCCTCGCCCGTGGGGGTGAGGACCTCGAGAACCGTATGGCGACGTACGAGCGCCATGTCGCACGCCTGGAGGAGCTGATCCCTGCTCAGGAGGAAGTTCCGGCGCTGGTCGACGACATTCAGGCCAGGGCTCGGGTTTCGGGTGTCGAGGTCGTGGGGCTCGATCCCGAGCCGACCGAGCCGGCCGGCCCCTACAACCGCACGGGGTATCAGATGACGGTCGTCGGTGACTACCACGACGTTGGGCGATTCCTCACGGAAATTGCCAGCCTGCCGCGCATCGTGACGCCTGTCCAGGTGGACATGGAGTCCTACCTGGGCGTAAGTCAGCGCGCCGACATGGTGTCACCGGTTCTGGCCACGTTCCGCATCGAAACGTACGTCCTGCCGGACGGGGCGGCCGCAATCGCCCCTGCCGAGATGCCGGGAGGCTGATGATGAAGAGATTCGCTCTGGTGCTCGCCCTTACGGGGACCACCGTCGTCGTCGCACAGCCCGCCTCGGCGCAGGATCAGGCACCGCCGCCGCCCACGGATGTTGAACTCGTGTATGAGCGGGAGGTCTTCTCCTACCCATCGTTCACGAGGCGCAACCCCTTCCTCGCCCTTGAAGGCACAGCGGGTGGACCACGGTACGAGCAGCTGACCCTGATCGGGATCATGTACTCGTCCGATCCGGCTTCGAGTGTCGCCGTCATCTCCACAGGAACCGTTACCGTCGCTGAGGATGGGACGACCAGTGGTGTAGAAGGGGACGCGTACTACCTCAGGGTCGGTCAAGCCATCGGAAATACCACGATCGTCGAGATTCGCCGCGATGCCGTCATCGTCGATGTCGAAGTCTTCGACGCAGTCGAACGAAACACCATGAACTTCGTATCTAGTCGCGAGGGAGGCACCCCATGACGTCGATGTTCGCTCTTTGGGCGGGCACGCTCCTGGCCATTGGTGGGTCCGTCACTGAAGTGACGATCACACCGATGGCGTCGCAGACGAGCATTCTTGTCGCGACAGACGAGCTCGTGGAGTACCGCTCCTTCGCGATGGAAGGCCCGCACCGTCTGGTGATTGACCTGATGGGCGCAACCCATGCGCTCCCGCAGGAAAACTTCGCCGCACTGAACCGGGGCGGCATCGTTTCCATGCGGACGAGCCAGTACGCCGAAGACGTCGTTCGCCTCGTCTTCGTCCTGGAGCAGCCCCTCGGCTTCGAAG
>CALHIO010000304.1 GCA_938030915.1 uncultured Gemmatimonadota bacterium | reverse complement strand
TATGCTCCGTCGGGTGGTCCCATGTACGGTGCTCGCTATGGTCTGGAGCTCTCGGGGCCTCTGGGCCTCGAGGGCATCGTCAGCTTCATCGACAGTGAGCGAGACGTCATCGACCCGAGCCGCGCCGAGGGAAGTCGACTGATCGGGCAGACGGACCAGTTGCTCACGACGATCGAGGCGCGTCTCCGCTTCAGCTTCGCCGGACGCCGGATGTGGAAGCGCCTCAGTCCTTTTCTGACGTTCGGGGGTGGTGCGGTCTTCAGCGCAGGGGGCGACGACACGCTGGATCAGTCCCTGCTGCCGGAGGACGTATTCGGCTTCGGCAGCAGCTTCTACGGAACCCTCGGTCTGGGTAGCCGCTGGTTCGTTACGGACAGGATCGCGCTCCGTGGAGACGGGTCGTTCTCGCTCTGGAAAGTAGACACGCCTCCTGGCTTCAGTGATCCCACAAGGGGCTTCGAGGAGGTCGAGGACGGAGAGTGGCTTCGCGGGACGTCCTTCAGCGTAACGCTGCTCTGGCGCTGGTGATCCAGGCCGTGTCGTGACCGGGTCTCGGCGCGGGTTCGACCACGAGCGGCGTGAGGCGGACTGGCTTTCGGTCCGTGAAGCCCAGCAGCGTATCCTCGTGTCGGCGGAGCCGCTGCCACCCCAACGCATTCCACTCAACGAGGCGATCGGACGCGCCATCGCCACTCCCGTGCTCGCGCGGGCGACCCTCCCACCGTGGGACAACAGCGCGATGGATGGATATGCCGTCCGAGCCGCGGATGTGGGTGGAGCCTCGCCCGACTCGCCCGTGGTTCTCCCGGTGTCCGGTGTGGTCCGTGCCGGCGGTGACGCAGGTCGCACCCTCGAGGCCGGTTCGGCGATCCGGATCATGACCGGTGCCCCTGTTCCGGTCGGTGCAGATTCCGTGGTGCGCGTGGAGCAGACCGACCGTGAGGTCGAAGAGGGCCAGGTCCGGATTCTGTCTGATGGGGACGCGGGTCGAAACGTGCGCGCGGCGGGGCAGGACATGACGGAAGGGGCAACCCTGTTCGAGCCCGGGCACGCGATCACGGCCGGGACGATCGGAGTCCTGGCGGCGGCCGGGCAAAGACACGTCGACGTGCACTCCTCCCCTCGGGTAGCGCTCCTCCCGACCGGTGACGAGCTCAGGCGAGCCGACCGCTACGACGACGTGGTTCGTGGGCTCGGTGTCCCGGAGTCCAATGGAACCATGCTCTCCGCCATGGCCCGTGAGATCGGTGCCTACCCGATGGATCTGGGCATCGCCCGAGACGATCCGACCGACCTCGCGGACCGTATCGCCGCAGGCGCCGACGCCGATGTGCTGATCACGATCGGTGGTGCGTCGATGGGGGAGGCTGACCTCGTCAAGCGAGCACTCGATGGCGTCGGCTTCGAGCTCGACTTCTGGCGCGTCCGAATGCGACCCGGAAGCCCGATCTCCTTCGGGTGGCTCGACTGGGACGGACACCGCCAGCCGGTATTCGGTCTGCCGGGTAACCCGTCGTCTGCCTTCGTCACCTTCGAGGTGTTCGTTCGACCCTACCTGCTCCGTCGGGCAGGACACCGGAACGTCTACCGCCGCACGATCACATGTACGGCAGCGGAACGGATGCCGGCGCCGGCCGATCTGACCTACTTCCAGCGGGTCGCGGTGACGCTCGCCGAGGGGCGTCTGGAGGCACGCCTGACCGGCCCCCAGCTGTCCGGACTCGTGCGCGGCCTCGCGCTCGCGGACGGCCTGGCCGTCATACCTCCCGACCGAGACGCAATCGAGATCGGGGACGACGTCCCGGTGATGCTCCTCGACACGGGCCCGGCAGCGCTCGAGCACGCTCCCGCGTGAATCGCGCACGGAGGCGCGCGGTCCTCGTGGGGCTGATCGGGATGACCGTGTCCGGCTGCCACCTTCCGCGCTGGCCGGTCGAGGCATCCCTGACCTCCGGGTTCGGGCTGCGCTTCATGGGCATGCGCCCGGACGTGCATCACGGCGTCGATCTCGACGTCCCGACGGGTACCCGGGTGCACGCCATGGCAGGCGGCAGCGTCCGCTTCGCCGGCTCGATGAGCGGCTTCGGGAACGTGATCTGGATCGACCACGCCCATGGGCTCATGTCGATCTATGCCCACCTGTCCGCCATCGAGGTGCGCCCGGGCGCGCGGGTGCGGGCGGGTGAGGCCATCGGAGCGAGCGGAGCGAGCGGTAGCGTGACCGCGCCACACCTGCACTTCGAGGTCTGGCGATGGGGACGGCCGGTCGACCCGATCACGATCCTCGGCGGACGTCCCGGGGGGTGAGACGCCCGTCCGCCCGGACCCCTGAGGCCCGGGCGGACGTCGTCATGTGAGGAGGCGCGGCGTCACGGGACCGGATTCCTCAGTCAGAGGACCTGAGCGCGCCGATTTCTTCCGTCAGGCGTGGTACGACGTCGAAGAGATCACCCACGATTCCGTAGTCGGCCACACTGAAGATCGGTGCATCTGCATCCCGATTGATCGCGACGATGGTCTTTGCGGTCCGCATGCCGGCCAGGTGCTGTACCGCCCCGGAGATCCCCACGGCGATGTACAGCTTCGGCGCGACGGTCTTCCCCGTCTGCCCCACCTGCTCGCCATGGGGGCGCCATCCCGCGTCGACCACGGCTCGAGACGCCCCGAGGGCGACATCCGAGCCGAGCGCATCCCGGAGATTCTCGAGCAATCCCCAGTGCTCGGGATCTTTCATGCCACGCCCTCCAGAGACGACGACGGATGCCTCGGACACGTCCACGGTGCCCTCGGAAGCGCCTTTCCGCTCGACCACGCGCACGCGCAACGCCGACGCGTCGAGCTCCGGCGTGAACGTCGAGACCTCACCGGCCGCCGCCCGTTCGGTCGCCTGGAAGACGTTGGGCCGGATCGAAACCAACGCCGGGGTTGCATCGATCTCCAGCCTCGCGAACGCCTTTCCGGAGAAGACCGGGCGCGTGACCGAGACCGTACCACTCGACATCTCCACACCGGTCACGTCGGACGCCAGTGGGACATCCAGAAGCGCCGCGACACGCGGAGCCAGATCCTTCCCGAGCGTGGTCGCGGCAAAGACCACCGCAGCGTAGTCGCCGGAGCGGACCTGCTCGACCACGAGCCCGACCCAAGCCTCCGGGTTGTACTCCACGAGCGCGTCGTGCTCTCCCACCGAGACCATCGACGCCCCGTAGGCCCCCAGGCCCGATGCCGCCCCGGACACTCCCGGTCCGCCCAGTACGAGGGCGTGCACCGCACCGCCCGAGGCTTCGGCCAGACCCGCCGCGACCGAGACCGCCTCCCGAGCGGCTGATCCCAGCTGTCCATCTCTCTGTTCTGCAAAGGCGAGGACGTTCGCCATGTGATTCTCTACTCCGCTGAATTGATTCGTTGGGGAAGCGCCTGTCCGATCCGTGACGAATCAGACGGCGTTCGCTTCTTCTCTCAGAAGACGGACCAGCTCGGGCACCGCATCGGCTCCCTCGCCGACGATCCGACCCGCGGCGCGGGCAGGAGGCTCGGAGAGACCCGTCAGACGGACGCGGGATGCGATCTCGGCGGCCGGCTTCTCCTCGAGGGGCTTCTTCTTGGCCGCCATGATGCCCTTGAGCGCGGCCAGTCGAGGCTCGTTCGGGCCCTTCGTCATGCACAGGACCGCCGGAAGGTCGACCTCGACCACTTCACTGCCACCTTCGACCTCACGGTTGCACGTCGCCGTTCCTCCGGCGACCTCGAAGCTCGAGACGCCGGAAACGCACGGGCGCCCGGTGAGCGCAGCCACCATGGGTCCGACCTGCTGCTGATCGTCGTCCGCAGCCTTGATCCCGAACAGGAAGAGATCGGCATCCATGCCCTCGAGCTCCGCCGAGAGCGTCTTCGCCGTCGCGAGACCGTCCAGGCTGACGTCGCCCGTGAGGAGCACGGCGCGGTCGGCGCCCATCGCGAGTCCCTTCCGCAGTGTTTCCTGGGAGGACGAATCACCGAGCGTGAGAAGGGTCACATCCCCCTCACCCGTCGTCTCCTTGAGGCGCAGGGCAGCCTCGACGGCGAACGCGTCGTAGGGGCTCATGTCGTACTTGATACCGGTCTTATCGATGGCGGCGCCCGATCCGTCCACGCGAATTCGCGCTTCGGTGTCCGGTACCCGCTTGATACAAACGATGACGTTCAAAGTGTGACTCCGTACGGTTCCTCAGGACCGGCTGCCCATACGGGACAGCGGTGCGTGGAAAGCCTTTGAATTTCGGAAATTGGCTTGGAGCCGGTTACCCCCGAAGGGCTAAAGCGTTGCGCCCAGCAGTGCGAAGCAGACTGCGGCCACCGCCCCCCCCGTCAACGCATACGGAAGCTGCGTACGAACGTGATCGATATGGTCCGTCGCTGCTGCCATCGACGAGATGATCGTCGTGTCGGAAATCGGCGAGCAGTGGTCACCGAAAATCCCACCCGCGAGTGAGGCGGCGACGAATGGAGCGAGCGGAAGCCCCAGAGTCGTGGCCGCGGGAACGGCAATCGGAAGCATGATCGCGAACGTCCCCCAGCTCGTACCGGTCGAGAACGCGATCCCCCCGGACACGAGAAAGACGAGCGGGAGATAAATGAAGTTGGGCATCGTGCCGGCCGTCACCTGAGCCACGTATTCACCGGTGCCCAGCAGCTGGATCACATCCCCGAGAGCGAGTGCGAGCAGGAGGATGAGCGCGAGCGGCACGAGCGCCCCCGCGCCTCTAAGATTGATCTTCACCAGTTGCTCGACGGTGAAGATCCCCTGGGCCTTCAGCATGATCCACGCGACGGCGAGCCCGAACATCACGGACCAGAGGACGCTGGTCGAGCCGGAGCCCTCCGCCAGGATCCCCTGTAACGTCAGATCGGCCCCCAGGCCCTCGACCGCACTGGAGCCCGTGATGTACAGCCCCACCGGCATGAACAGAACCATCGCAGCGATCGGAAAGAACATGTTACGGGCCCGGGGATCCACCCCGTCGAGGGGGGGTGGGGACAGGACCTCCTCATCGATCATCGGCGTCGCATCGGGCCAGAGGAGCTCTCCACCCCGAGTGCGCTCCTCCGCCTTCTTCATCGGGCCGATGTCCAGACCCGTCAGGATGACCACAAGGACGAGGATGACCGCGACGATCGCGTAGAAGTTGTAGAGGATCGACTGGAGAAAGACACCGAGTGCGTCTTCCACACCCAGCCCCTCCAGAATGCCGAGATTGTAGGCTCCCCAGGCGTTCATCGGAATCAGGATACAGATCGGAGCGGACGTCGAGTCGATGATGTACGCCAGCTTTTCACGGGAGCACTTGTACCGATCGAAGAGCGGTCGTGAGACGGATCCGGCTACCAATACCGTGATGTTCGATTCGATGAAGATCACGATCCCCGTCGCCCACGCGAGCAGCTGAGACCGCTTTGCGGAATCCACCCAGTGGTTCGTCTCGAGCAGATGCACGAAACCGCGAACACCACCGGACGCCTCGACCGTCGCGATCAGAGCACCGATCACGAGGGTGAACATGATGACTCGGGCATCCCCTGCCTCACCGAATACCGCGACCGCGCCGTCGATCGACCGGGCGAGTCCGCTCAGTGGATTCCACCCCTCGAGAATCGTCCACGCGAACCACAGTCCGCCTGCGAGAGACAGGTAGACCTGTCTTGTCCAGATCGCCAGCACGATGGCGAGGACGGGTGGCAGGACGGAGATCCAGGTCGGGTCGCTCATGCGGGCGGCTCGGGAAGAGAGGGTCGGGCAGAGGGCGCAGACACGCCGGGCGATCCAGCAACATAGAACCGGAGGGGCCAATCCGCCGCAGTCGAGATGCCGATGCGGCCCGTGACCACGACATCGCGATCCGGAACAGTCCACCCATCCACGATGAGGAGTGGTGACTGATCCACCGGGTGACCGTACAGGGAGCCGTCCACCCCGAGCGCCTGCGTGAGCCTCCCCGGCCCCGCCGCGAGCGGTGTGAATCCCCCTCGGCGCCCCGTCATGACATCCGCCCCCCCGGTCGGATCGAGCCCTCTCAACAGGACCGCCTCACCCCTGCCCTCGGGCCCCGTGACGACATTGAGGCACCAATGCACACCATAGCTTCGGTAGACGTAGAGGCGGCCCGGCGGCCCGAACATGGCTCTGTTGCGCGCCGTGATCCCGGCTCGGGTCGACGCGTGCGACGCGGGATCCTCCGGGCCACCATAAGCCTCGGTTTCCACGATCACACCGGCACACGTCTCGCCGCCGATCGTGGAGATGAGACGGGACCCGAGGAGTGCCCGGGCGACGACGTCGACCGGTCGATCGAAGAAACGGACGGGGAGCGGGCGGAGATCGGGCAACCGACCCACGCCCGCCCCGTCGTCATCAGCCCACGGCGGGCGAGCCCGTCGGGTCAGCTCCGGCCTCGCCCCCGTGACCGGGAGCGCCCGCCCGAGCCTTCGTCTCCCCCGCTCCGGCCCGCGTGGGCCGCTGCGCGTCGCTCGTAGTCCGCCCGCCACGCTTCGAGCACCTGCTCCGCCCGGTTCTTCGGAACAATCCGTGCAATGGCATCCGGATCTTCATGCATCGTGCGGAAGAGATCGGCGCCGAGCGCCTCGACGAGGGTCTCGGCCGTCTTTTCTCCGACACCCTTGTACCGATGGGTCAGGTACCGAGCGATGGCGCCGGGTTCCGATGGTAACGCAAGGTCGGACACGGATACCTCGACGGTCGACGTACCGGCTGCGCCGTCCTGTTGCTCGACATCGCCACCTACCCGGGCAGGATCATCGGACGCTCCCACTGTCGGCTGATCCGACCCGCGGCTCTCGTGCGTCGTGGGTTCTGGCTCCGCGGGATGCTCGCGCTCCTCGGGCCCTGCCCCCGGCTTGGACGTCGAGCCCGCACGCACGGTGGCTTTCACGCTTTGTCCCTCGAAGAGTCCCGGGGCCTCGCCCGTTCCCCGCGCAGCCGATCCACGTCGGGAGCCGAACCGCAGTCCGAACCACCCTCGCTTCGGCTCTTCCTCCACGACCGTTTCGCTCACGGTCGGCGCTTCGGCCACCGGAGCCTTCTCGGGTGCCGGGGGCGCGGCGGAGACATCCTCCGCCCCCGTCTGGGACTCTGCTGGCACATCCGGGGTCGGCTCGTCCGGGGCGAGGGATACATCCAGATTGCCGGCCTCGGTGCGCACCAGCGTGACGACACCGTGCTCCTCGGCCTGCGTGAGGAAGCGGCTGAACTTCGCGAAACCGAGCTCGGTCTCGTCGAAGCTGGCATCTGCCTCGAGCATCTTTCGCTTCACGTCGGAGTCGCGAACCGGCTCCCGTCCCGCATCTCGAAGATCGGACAGGGCGGTACGCAACGCGTCGTACGCATCGGAAAGCGGATCCCCTCCAGTCCCCTCTTCATCACTCGATTGGGTTTCGTCAACGCCGGACTCACGGCCGGCCTCCGACCGATCGCTGCGGTCCCGGCGACCACCGCGACCCCGGCGCGGACGGCTGCGGCCCTCGTCGCGACGGCCACCTCGTCCCTTGCTCGCGACGATCTCGTACTGACCGTTTTCCATCTTCTTGAGCCCGATCAGGCCCCGGGACGACGCCTCCGCCAGGAACTTGCTGAACTTCGAGAAGCCGATCGATCCCTCGTCGAAGGTGGCGTCCAACTCCTGCATGACCTGCTTGAGCCGGTCAGAACGCATCACGTCACCCCGGCGCGTCATCTTCGCGACGGCATCCTTCACGAGCTGCCAGGGATCACGTCCGGCACGGTCGAGTTCCGTGGTCTTGGTGAGGCCGGTCAGGCTCGTGTACGAGTAGTACTCGTCGCAATTCTGCACGAGGATGTCGGAGCTCGACTCCTGAATCCCGACGCCGATCACGTACTTCCCGTA
>CALHIO010000303.1 GCA_938030915.1 uncultured Gemmatimonadota bacterium | reverse complement strand
ACCGGTGTATCCCAGTTCCAGCGCAGATCGGGCATCTCCCCGTCCGCCCCGGGTCGTCCGATGGGGCGCATGCGGGTGCGCTCCATCGTTTCCAGATTCACGCGAATCAGATTCCCACCCTGAGACTCCGCGAACATGAGTCCGGTGTTCGTCGGATGCATGACGGTAAAGAAGCCGTCTCCGCTTCCGACGTTGTACCAGTCACGGGTCCGGATCCCCTGGTTGGACCACGTGTCACTCGGGGCGCACCACGACCCGTTATCCTGCAGACCACCGCAGACGTGATAGGGATCACGCATATCGACACCGATCTCGTAGAACTGACCCAGCGGCAGATTTCGGAATTGATACCAATTGTCGGATCGGTCCCAGCTGATGGAGACGCCACCGTCGCTTCCGAGGATCATGTGATCCGAGTTGGCTGGATTGATCCAGAGCGCATGATGGTCCAAATGAACGTCTGCGGCCGCGTCCGCCGTGAAGGTGCGCCCACCGTCAGAGGTCCGGTACATGCTGGCACCTCCGAGGTACATCCGCTCGGGATCGTTCGGGTCGATCCTGATCTGCGAGTAGTACATCGGCCGGTTGTTCGTTGTGGACCGGTGCTCCCACGTCTCGCCACGATCCGTCGAGCAGTAGACTCCGTTTTCGACCTCACGATCCGCGCTCGCTCCGAATCCCTGGCCCGGCCGGCGGGCATCGGCCTCGACCAGCGCACAGAGGAAGTTGCCATCCCGGCGATAGATATCGAGCCCGATTCGGCCCTTGTCTCCCTCAGGTAATCCCTCGGTGAGCTCGACCCAGTTCTCCCCGCCGTCCGTGGTGCGGTAGATGCCACTCCCGGGGCCCCCGCCATTGAAGCCCCACGCCTTTCGCTGCCTCTGATACATGGCCGCGAAGAGCGTCTGCGGATCGTTCGGGTCCATCGCGAGATCGATCGTCCCGGTGTTGGCATCGATGAAGAGCACCTGATCCCACGTCCGACCGCCGTCCATGGTGCGATAGACCCCTCGCTCAGGGTTCGAACCCCACAGGTGACCCATGGCGGCCACATAGGCGACATCCGGGTCCCGCGGGTGCACCTGGATACGTGAGATGTGGTGTGTGTTCTCGAGTCCCAGATGCGTCCAGCTACCCCCCGCGTCAGTCGACCGGTAGACCCCATTCCCCCACGGCGAGCTCTGGCGATTCTGAGGCTCGCCCGTTCCGACCCACACCACATTCGAATTGGACGGGGCGACCGTGACGTCGCCGACGGACGCCGTCACCTCGTCGTCGAAGATCGGGGCGAAGGTGATCCCGGCATTCTCCGTCTTCCAGATTCCGCCCGTCGCGGTCCCGACGTAGAAGACCGAAGGGTCGCTCTCGACCACGGCCAGGTCCGAAATCCGGCCACCCATGATGGTCGGGCCGATTTCGCGCCATTCGAGTCCGTTCGCGACCGTCGCGACCTGTTGGGGTGTCTGGGCAGCGAGGACCGAAGGAACGACGAGTGCTGCACCGGCGAGGAACCGGAAGCGCGGAGCGAAACGCATGGGCGACGACCCCTGAAGAGAGTCTGTGAGTGTATCGGTCCGTCATCCTAGGCGGTCCGGAACACCTCCGCACGGGGGTACCGCACCGCGTGGTCGCCCTGTTCGTAGACCGTGGCCGAATACTCTCGATCGCCGATCCGGAGCTGCCCGAGTGAGGCCCCCGCACGCGTCGTGTCGATTTTGAGCCGGAAATCCGTGTGGACAAGGATGGTCCTCTGTATGCACGGGGCCAGATGGTCGTAATGGACCACGAAGGAACACCGGTAAAGATGGGGCCGCGGGCCGCACTCTGCCGCTGTGGTCAGTCGAACAACAAGCCGTTCTGCGATAACACACATGTCGAGGTGCGCTTCACCGGCTAAGTCAGGCTTTCTCCCTCGTCGGGTTGGCGTTGTACGCGGCGGTACCTTCTGGTGGGATGCTCAGGTACGCCCACCCGGCCCCCCTGAGCATCTTCCCCACATACGCGATCTGACCGACGTGGGACGCCGTATGCGCCAGTGAGCGATGCAATGCCTCGCTCGCGGTGAACGGTACGTCGCGGATCGTGACGGACCGGGCCAGGTCCTCGTCCTCGAGATCCGACAACGTCTCCATCAGGATGTCCCAGCCGACCACCCACCGTGCCCGGACCTCGGCGACCGCCACCGGTCGATCTGCGAATTCGTCGTCCCGCACACGCCAGGGCTTCTCACCGTCCGACGTGAGGAAGTCCGTGAAGCGAGACTCGAGGTTCCCGGATACGTGCCACGCGATCGTTGCAATGGAGTTGCTCTCAGGTGTCGGTTTGTGCCCGATCTCCTCGTCGGACAGCTGGTCGAAGGTTCGCTCTGCGAGACCTCGATATCGTCGGAATTCCGATTCGATCCCTGAGAGCATCGCCCGCATACGTCGTTCCTCCGAGTCTGTCCCTCGTGGCCTCCCTCGAAGCCTCCCGGGAATGGTCCGTTCCCTGTCTCGGACCTAGAATGTCGTCCTTCTCTGCTGCTGCCCACCCCTGCACGAATCGCCATGAAGAAGCCGATCCTCCTCCTGCTCGCCCTGACCATCGTCGCCTGCGCACCGACAGATCCCGAAGTCGCCACCTGGGAAGCGATGGCCGACGAGATCACGATCACACGGGACGACTGGGGCATCGCTCACGTGCACGGACCGACCGATGCACATGCCGTCTTCGGTGCGGTCTTCGCGCAGGCGGAGGACGATTTTCACCGGATCGAGCGAAACTTCCTCTTCTCACAGGGCCGGCTCGCAGAGGCCTATGGCGAGGACGAGCTCTGGGGCGATCTCCGGATGAAGCTCTTCATCGATCCGGTCGAGATTCAGGGGATGTACGCCGAGAGCCCGCAGTGGCTCAAGGACCTCATGGATGCCTGGGCGGCAGGGCTGAATTACTACCTGCACACGCATCCCGAGACGGACCCGATGGTCCTCGATCGCTTCGAACCCTGGATGGCACTCACGTTCAGCGAGGGCTCCATCGGGGGTGACATCGAGCGCGTGAACACCCGTCAGCTCGAAGCGTTCTACGAAGACGGTCCCATGGGTATGGCGATGGCCCAGCTCGACATCGAGGAACCGCTCATCGATTGGGAAGAGCCGCGCGGTTCGAACGGGATCGCCATCTCTCCCCGGAATACGGTGAATGGAAACGCGCTCCTTCTCATCAACCCCCACACGTCGTTCTTCTTCCGCTCAGAGTTGCACATGCGCAGCGACGAGGGCCTCAACGCGTATGGCGCGTCGACGTGGGGCCAGTTCTTCATCTACCAGGGCTTCAACGAGGACGCGGGCTGGATGCATACGTCCAGCGGCGTCGACAACATCGACGAGTACCTGGAAACCGTCGTCGAGCGTGACGGCCAGTACTTCTACGTCGTCGACGGTGAAGAGCGTCCGATGGTAACGAAGGAGATCACCGTCCCCTACCGGACGGACGCGGGCATGGAGGAACGGACCTTTACGACATTCCGCACCCACCACGGCCCGATCGTTCGTTCCCAGGATGGAAAGTGGGTCGCGACCGCCCTCATGGAAGAGCCGTTGTCAGCCCTGATCCAGTCCTGGGATCGCACGAAGCGGACCAATCTCGACGGGTATCGTGAGAACATGTCGATGCACACGAACTCGTCGAACAACACGATCTTTGCGGATTCGGAGGGCAACATCGCCTACTGGCACTCCAACTTCGTCCCGGTGCGCCGAAACGACGTGGACTGGACCCGACCCGTGGACGGGAGCGTCTCGGCGAACGATTGGGGTGAGCCACACTCCATCGACGAAACCCCGAACGTGTTCAATCCGTCGGTCGGCTGGATTCAGAACACGAACAACTGGCCGTACAGCTCGGCCGGTCCGGACAGCCCGCAGGAATCCGAATACCCGCGTTACTTCCAGCGCAGCGGGGAGAACGCCCGGGGTATCCATGCGATTCGTGTCCTCGAGAATCGTTCCGATTTCACGCTGGAGGGCCTCCTCGAGGCCGCGTACAGCAGCCAGATGCCCGGCTTCGAGCCGATCCTTCCCGCACTGATCCAAGCACACGATCGAGCGCCGGCGTCGCACCCGCTGAAGGCGGAAGTATCTGATCAGATCGACATGCTGCGTTCGTGGGACTACCGGTGGGGCGTAGAGTCCGTAGCCACGTCTGTCGCCACCTACTGGGCGGAAGACATGATGGAACGCGTCGCCCAGACGGCCCGCAACGCGGGTCTTAGTACGAACGACTACATCGCCCAGCGCGCATCCATCGACGAGCACCTCCAGTCCCTTGCGGCCGCGTCGAACCTGCTCGAGGCCGAGTTCGGTGACTGGCGCACCCCCTGGGGCGAGATCAATCGCTTCCAGCGCATCAACGGCGACATTCAGCAGCCGTTCTCCGACGACGCCCCGAGCCTTCCGGTCGGCTTCCATTCCGGTCGGTGGGGTTCACTCGCGTCCTTCGGCGCCCGACGGTACCCGGGAACCGCACGCCGATACGGCACGAGCGGGAACTCCTTCGTGGCCGTCGTGGAGTTCGGTGAGCGTGTGACGGCGCTCGCCGTCACCGCCGGTGGGGAAAGCGGCGACCCGAGCTCTCCGCACTTCAACGATCAGGCAGAACGGTACGCGACCGGCGATCTCCGACCCGTGTACTTCTACCCCGAGGACATCGAGGCCCACGCGGAAGAGACATACTCGCCCGGTCGTCGGTGATCGAACGAGTGAACAGCCCTCGATCCTCAGCGGGCGCGTGAGGGCGGGAATCGATCGGAAGATCTCCGTGCGCTGACGGGACACCGGTGGCCACCCTGTCGTGAGATGGCCGGGGGTTCACCCGACACCCCTCCCCGGCATTTCCCGACGTTCGGATTGTTGCCGGATGGGGAATCTTTCGTGTGCGGGGCGGGGTCGCTCCGCGCATCGTTGATTCATGGAGATCGAACCATGCTCAGGACTCCGATGAGAGCCGCAGTGCTCGTCGTAGCCACGATCGCGCTCTGGGCGTGCGCGTCGCGGCCGGATCCGTATATGGGAAGCCCCTCGCGCGGTCAGATGATCACGCACTTCGACCTCGCTCTGGATGCCCGACAGCACGCGCTGTTCGGAGAGTTGGACGACTTTCGCCGGGTTGCCGACGACCTCGCCCAGCTTGAACCGGCGAACGATCTGCCGGTAGAGATCGTACTTCAACTCGGGCCCATGAGGTGGGAAGCCCGCGAAGCGGCGCTGGCCCGAACGAACGCAGAGGCAGCTGCAGGCGCAGCGAGTATCGCGGAGACGTGCGGCGACTGCCACGCGGCGAACGGGGTTCCCCTCGGAGACCGCTTCACGCTCGGAGGGCCACCCCCTCCGGGTAGTCCGGCACGACACATGGCAGGGCTGAACTGGGCGTCTCGCCTGCTCTGGGACGGTCTCGTCGGCCCATCGGACCGGACGTGGTTCACGGGCGCCGAGGGGCTCAAGGAACTCGGAGCGCTCCCGGAGGGTCTGCCCACCGATCATGACCAGAACGCGGTAGCCACGATGGGCGCCCGCCTGCGCCAGCTGGGCGACAGGGCCACGCTCGCCCGGTCGGCCCCGGAGCGGGTCGAGGTCCTGGCCGACATCTGGGCCACGTGCGCGGACTGTCACACGGGCCCCAGGTAGACCCACATTCAGCGAGGTGGGCCGACTCCGCAGGAGAGTCGGTCCACCTCGACGGGCCTGTAAACGGATGCCGCGAGGGGATTGTCTGAACGCCAAACGGCCCGGCCACCCTCTCGGATGACCGGGCCGCTGACCGGACCGACCGAACGATCCGCATCGCCTGAGGCGAATGGGCTTACATCATGCCGCCCATATCCGGCATCCCACCGCCGGGCATGCCACCTTCGGGCTCCGGCTTCTCCACCACGACCGCCTCGGTCGTGAGCAGCAGGCCGGCGATCGAAGAGGCGTTCTGGAGCGCCGAGCGCACGACCTTGGTCGGGTCGATGACACCGGCCTTCACCAGATCTTCGTACTCGTCCGTCTGGGCGTTGTAGCCGAAGCCGCCCTTCCCGTCGCGGACCGTGGCGACGACGATGCTCCCTTCGACGCCCGCGTTGGCCGCGATCTGACGGATCGGGTGTTCGAGCGCCCGGTACAGGATCTGAACACCGATCTGCTCGTCCTCACGTTCGAGCTTCAAGTCGTTCAGCTTGGCCTGCGCACGAAGGAGCGCGACTCCACCGCCCGGAACGATCCCCTCTTCCACGGCGGCGCGCGTGGCGTGGAGGGCGTCCTCGACGAGGGCCTTCTTCTCCTTCATCTCGGTCTCGGTCGCGGCACCCACATTGATGACCGCAACTCC
The DNA here is from genome assembly GCA_938030915.1 of uncultured Gemmatimonadota bacterium. GTDB lineage: Bacteria > Gemmatimonadota > Gemmatimonadetes > Longimicrobiales > Gaopeijiaceae > UBA2589. The sequence goes on along the minus strand of CALHIO010000303.1, from coordinate 3,972 downwards.
GCCGGCGAGCTTCGCGAGACGCTCCTGGAGCTTCTCGCGGTCGTAGTCCGACGAGCTCTTGTCGATCGCGACACGGATCTCCTCGATCCGGCCCTTGATGTTGTCGCCATCACCCGCTCCGTCGATCACGGTGGTGTTGTCCTTGTCGATGACGACGCGCTTCGCCGAACCCAGGTCGCTGGCGACCGTGTTCTCGAGCTTGAAGCCCACTTCCTCGGAGATGACCTGGCCGCCCGTCAGGATCGCGATGTCCTGGAGCATGGCCTTCCGGCGATCGCCGAAGCCAGGTGCTTTCACCGCGGCGACCTTCAGCGTGCCACGGAGCTTGTTCACGACGAGCGTCGCGAGGGCCTCGCCCTCGACGTCCTCGGCGACGATCAGGAGAGGACGGCCCGTCTGGGCGACCTTCTCGAGGATCGGCAGAAGGTCCTTCATCGAGCCGACCTTCTTGTCGTGGATGAGGATCATCGGATCCTCGAGCACCGCTTCCATCCGCTCCGGATCCGTCACGAAGTACGGGGAGAGGTAGCCGCGGTCGAACTGCATGCCGTCGACGGTGTCGAGCGTGGTCTCGAGGCCGCGGGCCTCCTCCACCGTGATCACGCCGTCCTTGCCGACCTTCTCCATCGCGTCGGAAATCAGCTCACCGATCTCGGCGTTGTTGTTGGCCGAAATCGCACCGACCTGCGCGATGTGCTTCTTGTCCTTGGTCTCGGTCGAGAGCGACTGCAGCTCCTCGACCACGAGTTCCACACCCTTGTCGATCCCGCGGCGAATGCCCATCGGGTTCGTACCAGCGGTAACGTTCTTGAGGCCCTCCGCGAAGATCGCCTGAGCGAGCACCGTAGCGGTCGTGGTTCCGTCACCGGCGACGTCGGACGTCTTGGTGGCGACTTCCTTGACCATCTGAGCGCCCATGTTCTCCACGGGATCTTCGAGCTCCACTTCCTTGGCCACGGACACACCGTCCTTGGTCACGGTCGGGGAGCCGAACTTGCGATCGATGACCACGTTCCGACCCTTCGGGCCGAGGGTCACCTTGACCGCAGACGCCAGCTTGTCGACGCCGGCCTTGAGACGCGCACGCGCCTCGACGTCGAATCCGAGCTCTTTCGCTGCCATGATTCGTTATCTCCTGTCGATTTGCGTTACGAGACGATGGCGAGGATGTCGGACTCGCGGAGGATGAGGTACTCCTCACCATCCAGCGTGACATCCGTGCCGCTGTACTTGCCGTAGAGGACCTTGTCACCGACCGAGACGTCCATCTCGAGGCGGGCACCCTCATCGGAAAGCTTGCCGGGGCCGACGGCCACGACTTCGCCCTGAGACGGCTTTTCCTTGGCCGTATCGGGGATGTAGAGGCCACCGCGCATCTGCTCGGCTTCCTCGAGCGGCTTCACCACGACGCGATCCGCGAGCGGTTTCACACTTGCTGCCTTTGCCATTCGGAATTCCTCCTGAGTGCTTCGGTCAGTCGTGAGTGGGAATCATCAATGCGTTAGCACTCGACCCTCATGAGTGCTAACAGTCGTGAAATCTGGACCCCTTCGACAAACTGTCAACCTCATGATGTGCGAGCCGGTGGGGGCGAAGAGCTACGCCTATCCCAACGCCGCCACGAGCGCGTCGAGTGTCCCCCAACTCTGGTCACGTCGTCCGCCTTCGACGTCGTGGATCAACTCGACCAGCCGGTGCGTGAGCGGGGTCGGCACCCCTACCTCGGACCCGAGCACCGCGATCGGCGCGATCTGCGCGTCCACCTCGGTCCGCCGCTTTCGAACCGCGAGGTCCCGCCATACGCCGCTGTGCGTCTTGGCAGACCCACGATTGAAGGAGACCAGCGCATCCAGGCTCGCATGGGCATCCGCGTCCGTTGCGAGCGGTGCGAAGGCGCCTGGATCGAATCCGTCGAATCCCTCTGGACGCACCCCGTGAGCCGCGGCCACGGCCATGGCCTCCCTCGCGAGCCCGATCAAGACGGGACGGTGTGGCGCGGAGTCGAGAACGTCCGCGATCGAGGCTTCCGCGAGCGCGGTCGCGAACAGCATCGACCCGTACGCCAGCTTGCCCCACAGGAAGCCCCAGATATTGGTGGTCAACTCCGCGGCCGGCTCGAACGTGGTGAGCAGGGCGTGGACCTCCCGAACGCGGTCGGTCACGGCGCCATCCAGCTCACCGACCACGCATGCTCCATGATTTCCCCGCATCACCTGCCCCGGCTCCATCACGTCCGCACCGAAGTTCACGAAACAGCCCACCGTCCGGGCGGACCCGATCCGGTCCGAGATCACGCGCTCGTTGAGTCCATTTTGGACCGAGACCACAAAGCCGTCAGGGTGGAGCACGGGTGCGATCGCATCCAGGGCTCCGAGTGTGTGATGCGCCTTCACGCACAGCAGCACCGTCCGGATACCGGGCTCGACCTCACCGGGGTGCACGCAGGGGCTGCGTACCGTGAAGTCGTCGATCGGGCCCGTGATCCGGAGCCCGCGCTCCCGGATCGCCGCCACATGCTCGGCGTCGGCATCCACGAGCACCACGTCGTGACCCGCCCGGGCCAGCCACGCACCGATAGAGCCGCCCATGGCCCCGGCACCCCACACCACGACCGGGTCGAGAGACCGCACGTCTACGCCTCCGAGGTCAGCGCCTCCATGCGCGCCACCCCCTCCAGCCCGACGATCGCATGCACAACCTCGTCGGCGAGTGCCGGATCGAACCAGTGTCCGAGCCCCTGAAGCGTCGTAAACGAGGCTCGAGCTTCGGCGTAGGCACGCTCGAGAACGGCTCTCGCTGAATTCGCAAAGAGACCCTCCACCGCGCCCGTGGGGACCGGACCACCCTCCCACATCGCGGCGAGCGCGGTACGCTCCTCCGGCGAACCGCCGTGGTGGATCTCGGACACGAGCAGATTGTGCGAGCGCCTCCCTACGTCGAACTCGAAGTCGGTGAGGTCATCGACGATCTGAAACGCCGTACCCAGGCGAGCAATCGCCTCTTCGGCGTCGCCCATTCGTGCACCGACTTCACCCTCCTCGAGAACCGAGGGCGCAGCGAACGCGAGCGCGAAGAGCGAACCGCCTCGCACACGGTGGACCGATTCCACCATCTCGTCCGGCGTCGGAATCCCGTCCACGCCCCCTTCCTCGGATCCCTCGAGGACCCCGATCTCGGCCATCCTGTCGATGAGCGCCTGCTGGATGGCCGGGATATCCTCCTCAGCGAGCACGCCCCGGTGAGCCCAGCGATCCAGGACACCCCGGAGCAGACGCTCGAACGACATCAGCTGGAGAATCGACATGAACCGGGCGCCTGCGCTCGGAGCGAGCGGGAGGAGTGTCTTCGCCTGGTCGTCGAATAGATTGTCGGCGGCGGTGATCGTGCCCTTGATGCAGAAGTTGAGCTCGGTGTACGCCTGCAGACGCTCACGATCTACCCCGAGCGATCCGAAGATCGAGCGGAAGAGGATCAGGAAGAAGTACTCCTGCAGGAAGTGGAGCCCCTCGGGCGTAGTGACCTCATCCGCGGAAGGCACGTGCGGAGGATCGGTACGGAAGCGCGCATCGATCACCCGCTCCAGGTCGTCGTACACCGTCCCGACGGCCTTGGCCTGGGCCTCCAGATCCGACGCGAGCCGGGACCAGACCCCGTGCTCGGCCAGGAGCTGGACGGACTTCTGAGAGCGAAAGACGGGTGAAAGCGTCATGGCGTTCGGTCGGTAGCGCGTGCGGCGGAGTCCCGCGGCGAAGCTCGTGAATCTAGCGCGTCGGCGACCCTTCGGGGGAGATGCTTGGCGACTCGGCCCTCCGGGGAATCAACGCGCGAGGTACTCTCCGGCCATCGCGAGTCCGTACAGGGTCAGATAGGGTTCGATCATTTCCACCGTGCGCAAATGCGGCCCCATCGTGCTCGCGAACCCACCCGTAGCGACGACCAGCGCATCCGGCCGCCCCCACTCATCCTTGATCC
>CALHIO010000302.1 GCA_938030915.1 uncultured Gemmatimonadota bacterium | reverse complement strand
ACACGCATCCGCGATGACGAGCACACGCTCGGCGGCGATCTGCCGGCGCAACGCCGTCTTCACGTCCCACATCGGGAAGCCCGTAGCCGCCAGGGAGCCGAGCTCTGCGTCCGTCGGCAGGAGATACAGGTTGTCGGGTCGGCCCGGGTCCGGAGCTCCGTGACCCGCATAGTAGATGACGACCAGGTCGTCCCAGTCCGCCTGCTGCAGGAAGACGAAGAGCGCCTCGCGCATTGCGGCACCCGTCGCCTGCTCGTTCTCCAGGTAGAGCACCTCGTCGAACGGACCTGCGGCATCACTTTCGAGAAACTCTCTCACCGCGCGAGCGTCCGCAGGCGCAAACTCGAGATCCGGGATGTCGTTTGCCTCGTACTCACCGACGCCGACCACGACGGCCCATCGCTTGTCGATCCGCGGTGCGGCAATGGTCTGGACGGTCTGTCCACCCGACCCTTCGGCGACGATCTCGACCGTGTCGGTGCTGATCGGAAGGGAGAAGTCACGGGAGAACCGCAGCGCCGTCTGATCTTCGATTCCCAGCAGCGCCAGCTCCTCGGCCGAGATCTCTTCCATCACGGCCGGCTGCCCCTGCACTTCGACCGAGGTCGCGTCACCGACGACGACCCCCTCAAGGCGCACGAGGTTCTGCACGTCGGACATGCCGGCCTGCTGGCGCCGAACCACACCGATGCCGCGTGTCGCTGCCCCATCGTCGGGGAGGACGTCGGCACGGGTGACGGCGAGCCCAGGCGGTTGGGTCGAACCGCTCGTCTGGACCGGGCGGGCGCTGGCCGACGCGGTCACAGAGCTTGTGCCCGCACCGACGGCGGACTGAATGGAGCCCGGATCGGGGACCCAGTACATCGCCTCTTGCCAGGAGCGAGCGACCCAATCGTTCACCACAGGACCGATGAACTCCCGGATGACATCCTGAGTCGCCTCACGAATCGCCAGCGCGCGCGCGGCTTGTCCGGTAGCCTCGATCGCCCTCGCGTCCGCGACCGCATCCGACACCACCTCACCGAAGTCGAGACGCAGCGCCCGAACCGCGACCTCCGTCGTGGCCGTGATGAGGTCACCCGGCCCCGGGTTGTCGCGCGTCGCGTAATCCGCGACGCCAAGCACGAGCACCTGAGCACCCCAGTCGCGCCCGAGCTGAGTGGCGGCCCCGTCGTTTCCGTTCATCGCGGCCATGACGAGCGCCTGAGCGGATTCGTCGATCGCGAGCGCCGGATCGATCACGGGGAAGCCCGCCTCCAGAAGGAACGAGGTCATCTCGCGGGCCGCAACCTTCCCGCGGCCTTCTTCCTGGATGAAGACCATCGTCCGCGGAAGGTCACCTTCGAAGACGATGTCCTGCCCCGAGGCGGAGCCCGGAGCTGAGACGAGGCCGGCGGTGAACAGCAGCGCCAGCCTCGATGCACGCGTGATCGTGATCGGATTCATCTAGGTAGCTCCTCGCAGACGCTCCAGAGCCCGCTGGGCGTCACGGTGAGTCGGGTGGATCGCAATCACGGCCTCGTACTGTTCGATGGCCTGCTCGATCTGCCCGTCATCCTCATAGGTGAGTGCACGGCTGAGCGCGATCGTGGCCGCGACGGGAACCTCCTCTACCTCGGCCCGGCTGGACGGCGGTGTCAGTGAGAGCGCCTCACTGAACTCGTCGGCCAACTCCACGACCACGTTGAGGAGCTGGATGGTCGCATCGGTCTTCTTCATGACCGCGATGACCTCGGACGTCTCGACGTCCACGGCACGGATGTCGATCCGGAGGTTGTCCACGATGCTCATCGCCTGACCGAGCAGGACATACTGCACGCCCAGCATCTTCCCGACTTCGATGGCGAAATCGTCGTCGACCCGCCCCGAGAGGGAGAGATCCTGCTCCCGTATGAGGTCCATCAGCTGCCGCCGCTCGACGATCCGCATGCCCTCACGTCCGCTGAACTCGGTCACCAGCATGGAGCTGATGGCTTTCCCGAGATTCACCGACGCACCGCCCTCCCCCATCATGAATGCGTTGAAATCCATGACCGCGACGGTCGCCACATCCTGCCGGCCCTCCGCCTCGGTCGCGGTCAGGCTCAACGCCGCGACTGCCAGAGCAGTCGCGAAGGCGAAGAAGGGTCTACGCATTTGTGCCTCCGAAATCAGGGCCGGCGGCCCCAAACAGCTCGGTTTCGAGGGTTAAGAACGGCGAGCAAAAGCGAAAGACTGCTTTTGCTCGCCGTTTCATGCCCGCCTATAGTTTATGCTAGTACAAACGGGGATGCGAGAAGATTCTGTCCGTCTCGCTATCCCTGGTTTTGTCTGAAGCCTTGTCTGCCGCTCCCTAAGGAGTCACGCCATGAAGCTCGCTTCTGGACGCCTCTCTCGCGGCATCTTCTCTCTCGCTGTTGTGGGAGCTGGAACAGCCGCCTGCGTGGGCTCCATCCCCCGACGTCTCGCCGGTCGACATCCCGCGCCTGCAGCAAGCAGTCGCCAGCAACCCGGATAATTCCGACCTGCAGGTACAGTTGGGCATGGCCCACTTCAAGGCCGAGGACCACGAAGCGGCCCGCGTCTCACTTCAGAGCGCAGTCGATGCCGGCAACGAGAGTGGTCCCGCATTCCTGTACCTGGGCTTTGTACAGGAGGAACTGGAGGATTGGTCCGCCGCCCGCGCGGCCTACAACCGCTACCTGGACGTCGGAGCGTCCGCTCCCGCCCGAGACGAGGTCAGGAAGCGGCTCACGACGATCGGGCGTGACCTCGTCCGAGCTAGAGCGCAGCAGGCACTGGCTCAGGAGGCGGAGAGCACCGCCACGGCGCAGATCACGCCGCAGTCCATCGCGGTCATGCCCATGGGCTTCAACTCGAACCGGGACGATCTCGAGCCTCTGATCTACGCGCTTTCGGACATGATGATCACCGACTTCGCATTTTCGAATGCGCTCGTCGTCCTCGAACGTACGCAGGTCCAGACCCTGCTCGACGAAATGGCCATAACGTCCTCTACAAGTATCAAAGGCGCGAAGAGAACGATGGAAAAGATGCGCGCTCCGGATGGATGATCGCCGCAGGTGGCGATATCCCGATCCGGCTGGCCGGAACCGAGTTCTTCCCGAAGGCCCGTGTGTTCTTCGGTTCCATCAAGAACATCACTGGAACCCAAATCAGTACCGTCGGCATGGAATTCAAGGGCACCCTACGATTCAATTTCTGACCCTGACATGATGGGTCAGCCGATGCCGTAATCGGTCGGCAGCGATTACAATGGGCGTCCGATCCCTCGGGGTCAGACGCCCTTTCTTCTTCGACTCGTGCCGATCCTGTCGACCGACTCGCTCCTGCTACCATGTCCAACATCAGACGCATCGCCGTGAACACGGGAGGCGGAGACGCCCCCGGACTCAACGCCGTCATCCGCGCCGTGGTCCTGTCCGCAGAGCAACTCGGGTGGAAAGTGGTCGGCTTGAAGGACAGTTACGACGGATTATTCGAAGAGGGCGGGGTCATCCCCCTGGACCGTCGCGCCGTCCGCGGAATCACGCACCTGGGAGGGACGATTCTCGGGACGACGAATCGGGGGAATCCGCTGAACTGGCCGGTCGAGGGCCCCGACGGAACGGTCACATACGAGGACCGGTCCCAGCAGGTCGTCGACCTGATCGAGAAGCACGAGGTCGACGCATTGATCGCCATCGGAGGTGACGGCTCTCTCGCGATCGCCCACGCGCTGTCCAAACTCGGGCTCCCCGTCGTGGGCGTTCCGAAGACAATCGACAACGATCTGGCCGCCACGAACCTGACGTTCGGCTTCACAACCGCGGTCGAGACCGCGACGGACGCGATCGGAAAGCTCCACTCAACAGCGGAGGCCCACGAGCGCACGATGGTCGTCGAGCTCATGGGGCGAACTGCGGGATGGATCGCGCTCCACGCAGGCGTAGCCGGTACCGCCGACGTGATCCTGATTCCCGAGATCCCTTACGACATCGGTGTCGTGTGCCGCAAGATCGAGGAGCGCTATGGGTCCCACGGGTCCCAGTTCGCGATCGTAGTCGTTGCCGAAGGCGCCCATACGGCCGAGGGTTCGATGAGGTACAGGGAGACGAACGAGGGTCAGCACCGGCTCGGCGGGATCGGTAAGGTGGTGTCCGAGCAGATCCATGAGCTCACGGGACGGGAGACGCGCGAGCTGGTGCTCGGTCACCTTCAGCGCGGCGGGGGGCCCAACGCCTACGATCGACTGCTGGCGCTACGCTTCGGAGCCGCCGCCGTGCGCATGGTCCAGCAGGGTCGCTTTGGGACCATGGTGGCGCTGGACCCACCCGACGTGCTCGCCGTCCCGCTCGCCGAGGCAATCTCCCGCATCAAGACCGTCCCTCTGGACTCGGATACCATCCAGACGGCGCGGTCACTCGGGATCTGTCTGGGCGACCGGTGACAGAGCGGGTGTCATCGATCCGGGCGTCGTCCGGGTTGCCGACCATGGCTCTGGGGCACCGACCCAGCCCTGTTGCGTGGCCGTGGCCGCACGGGGAGCTTCCCTGCGCATCCCGCTCGCCCTGACCCTGCATCGCATGACCGACCCCGCCCCGAACGGAGATTCGTCGCCCGATCGGTTCAGGCGCACCCTGATCCAGGTCCTCATCGTTCAGGGCGTCGCGCTCGGTGCCCTGGGCCTGCTCCAGTACCTCTACTCCTGAGGGAAGCGCCATGCACTGGATCAACTGGGCCATTGTCGTCGCGTACCTGACCTACGTCGTCGTCGACGGCATCCGTAAGTCGAAGGATACGAACACCATCGCCGGCTACTTCGCGGCGAACAAATCCCTCTCGTGGTGGGTGGTCGGCCTTTCGGTCATGGCGACGCAGCTCTCTGCAGTCACGATGATTGGCACGACCGGACAGGGCGCGACCGACGGTCTCCGATTCGTGCAGCTCTACTTTGGGCTGCCGCTGGCGATGGTGATTCTCGGGGTCACGCTCGTCCCCCTGCTCCACGGCTCCGGCGTCTACACCGCGTACGAATACCTGGAGCGGAGATTCGACGCGAAGACCCGCTCGTTCACCGCCCTTCTCTTCCTCCTTTCGAGGGGAATGAGCGTAGGGACGATCATGGCCGCACCCGCGGTCGTGTTCAGCGCAGTCTTCGGAATCCCCCTGGTCTGGGCCGTCGCGCTGATCGGCGTCCCAACCGTGATCTACACGATGATCGGCGGCGTACAGGCCGTCGCGTGGGCCGACGTGAAGCAGATGGTGCTCATCGTCGTGGCACTCCTCTCCATCATGGTCGTCCTGCTCGTGCAGATGCCGGTCAACCCGCACGACGCGCTCCAGATCGCGGGATCGACCGGGCGACTCAAGACATTCGACTTCCGCTTCGACATCAACGAGCAGTACACCTTCTGGTCCGGCGTCATCGGCGGGACCTTTCTGATGCTCTCGTACTTCGGGACGGACCAGAGTCAGGTCCAGCGCTACCTCGCCGCCCGCTCCGTGGAACAGGCGAAGACCTCACTCCTCATCAGCGCCTACTGGAAAATCCCGCTCCAGGCGCTCGTGCTCTTCGTCGGCGTGGGTGTGTTCGTGTACTACCAATTCGTCCAGCCGCCTCTGCTGTACAACCCCGCGCACGAGGAGGCCGTCATGGCCGAGCGCGGTCTCGCATACGACGCTCTGCAAAGCGAGTACAGCGCGGCATTCACGCTCCGCGAGACCGCGGCCCTCGACGTCGCGGATGCGAGCGACGATTCGAGCGCAGCCGCTGCAATGGAGATCTTCCTGGCCCGTGAAGCCGACATCCAGACGATCCGAGGCGAGGCCCTCGCGATGGCCGAGGAAGTCACCGGTGAATCGTCCAGAGATGTGAACTACATCATCCCCCGGTTCGTCCTCAACGAGCTTCCGATCGGGCTCGTCGGCCTCTTCATCGCCGGCGTGATCGCCGCTGCGATGTCGAGTATCTCCTCCGAGTTGAATTCGCTCGCGACGACGAGCGTGATCGACTTCTACCGGCGCTGGGTGAGCCCCGAGGCGACGGACGCACACTATCTGGCCGTGTCGAGGGGGGCGACCGTGTTGTGGGGCGTCTTCGCCTGCGTAGTCGCCACGTATGCCGTCTCACTCGGGTCACTGATCGAGGTCGTGAACCGATTCGGCTCGTTCTTCTACGGATCGATCCTCGGCGTCTTCCTGCTGGCCATGATCCCGAGGGCGAGAGGGAACGGAGCGTTCATCGGGCTCATCGCGGGCATGACGGTTGTCGGCGTCGTGAACTTCGGGACTGACGTCGCCTATCTGTGGCAGAACGTTATCGGTGCCGTCGTGGTCGTGGCCGTCGGGGTCGTGTTCAGTGGTGGTGCCCGGGACCCGGCCACGTCCTGAGCGATCCTTCCACCGGACGGCTCTCTATCGGCCTCTGACCTCACGCTCCCACC